>JALYLP010000167.1 GCA_030774195.1 Actinomycetota bacterium
GGCTACGGGCGGCGTCGCCGCCGGCGATCGCGAGCGCCGCGCCCCCTTGACGCCGCCGGTCGAGCGTTCGAAGAACTCGTCGATGCGCTCGCGGCCGCGGGTCACCCGCGCCCGCCGAGCCAGACTCCGAGCGAGCTCCTGGCGTCGCTCCCGGACGACCCCGGGCTCCCGCCCGAGGTGATGAGCGAGGCGGGGATCGTCGTGCGGACGTTCGAGCTGGCGCGGTTCGGCGACCCCGAACGCCGGCCGGACGACGAGGCCGTTGACCGCGCGCACGAGGCAGTGACCCGGGTACGCGAGCTCACCCGTCGTTGAGCCCGTCGCCGCGGTAGCGTGGCTGCATGTGCAGAAGCATCAAGCGTCTCCGCGAAGGTTCCGAGGTTGCGCCGCCGGATGAGGTCCGGGAGGCCGCCCTCCAGTTCGTCCGCAAGGTGAGTGGCTTCCGGCAGCCGTCCGCTCGTCACCGAGACGCGTTCGACCGGGCCGTCGACGACGTCGCAGAGGCATCCCAAGCGCTGCTCGACGCGGTCGCGCGGGAGCTCGCGTGAGTCCGAGCGGCTTCGCCTTCGACCCAGCGCCCGAGGAGATGCAGGCGATGGGCCGGACGGTGCTGGACGCCGTGATCGGATGGATCGGCGGGCTCGACGACGCGCCCGCCGAGAACACTGCGGATGCGCTGCAGGTCGCGGCGAAGCTCGAGGCCGTACCGCCCGAGCACGGCGACGGGGATTTCGAGGGGCTCCTCGACGACGCGATGGAGGCCGCCCGCCACACGTACGAGTACAGCGGGCCCGGCTATCTCGCCTACATCCCGGGCGGCGGCCTGTTCACGGCGGCGCTCGCTGAGTTCTTGGCGCAGGGGCTCAATCGGTACGACGGATTGTGGCAGCCGAGCCCCGCCGTGGTCCAGATCGAAGAGAACGTGACCCGGTGGATGTGTTCGCTGTTCGACTTCCCGGCCGAAGCGTCGCAGGGCCTCCTCACGACGGGCGGTTCGCTCGCCAACCTCTCCGCGTTCGTGACGGCGCGCCACACGAAGCTCGGCGAAGACTTCCTGGACGGCACGTATTACTGCACCGATCAGACGCACGCGAGCAACACGAAGGCGGCGACGATCGCGGGGTTCTCCCGGCGGAACCTCCGGCTCGTCCCGACCGACCCCGAGCTCCGGATGGACCCCGAGGCCCTCAGCGGGATGATCCGCGAAGACCGATCAGCCGGCCGGCGTCCCTTCCTCGTGATCCCGGCCGTCGGTACGACGAACACCGGCGCGGTCGACCCGCTGGCCGACATCGCCGACGTGGCGGAGGCAGAAGAGTTGTGGATGCACGTCGACGCCGCCTACGGCGGCTTCTTCCAGCTCACCGACAAGGGCCGGGAGCGGTTCCGCGGGATCGAACGGGCCGACAGCGTCACGCTGGATCCGCACAAGGGACTCTTCCTCCCTTACGGCACGGGCGGTCTGGTCGTGCGGGACGGGGCCGCGCTCCGCGACGCGCACTACGAGGGGGCCGCCTACCTCCAGGACCTGCCGCCGACGGGCGCCCTGCCGAACTACAACGAGTACTCGCCCGAGCTCTCGCGGGACAACCGAGGGTTCCGCGTGTGGTTCCCGCTCGTGCTGCACGGCGTCGGTGCGTTCCGCCAGGCGCTCGACGAGAAGCTCGACCTGACCGATCGGCTCCATCGGGCGCTCGCTGCCGATGCCAACCTGGAGATCGGGTGGGATCCGCAGCTCACGGTCGTCCCGTTCCGCCTCCGCGGGGCCGATGAGGCTGCCAACCGTGAGCTGCTTGCGCGGATCAACGCGTCCAAGCGGGTGTTCCTGTCCAGCACCATGATCCGTGACGAGTACTGGGTCCGTGCCTGCATCGTGTCGCATCGCACGCACGCCGATCGCGTGGACGAGTGCGCGGCGATCGTCAGCGAAGCGGCATCAGGGCTGGCGGGGTGAGCGGGGCCGATGCCGGAGTTCCCCGAGGTCCACGCTCTGTCCGAGCGCATCCATGAGGTCGTTCAGGGCGCGCGGTTCGACCGCGCGGACATCTTGCAGTTCTCGTCGCTGAAGACCTACGCGCCCCGGCCGGAGGAGCTCCGCGGGGCGACCATCCGGTCCGTCGACAGCCGGGGGAAGTACGTGATCTTCGCGTTCGAAGACGAGCGCCGGCTGCTCGTGCACCTCTCGCAGGGCGGCCGGGTCGACGTCGAGGCGCCGCCCAAGAGCACGAAGCCCCGCGGAAGCGTGGTCCGGCTGCGGTTCGAAGACCGGCCCTCACTGCTGGTGAAGGAGTTCGGGACCCAACGGAAGTCGGGCTTGTGGATCCTCGCTGCGGGCGACGATGGTCCGCTCGCCAAGCTTGGACCCGAGGCGTTGAGCCCGGAGGCCGATGAGCTGTTGCTGAGCTCGACTGACACGCGGCGGGTGCATACGATCCTGCGCGACCAGCGCACGATCGCCGGCATGGGTCGCGGCTACACCGACGACGTGCTCCACGACGCGAGGCTCTCGCCGACGTCCCAGCTCGGGAAGCTCGATGCCGATCAACGGGCGACGCTCGTGACGTCGATCCATCGGATCCTCGGCGACGCGCTCGAGGTCGAACGGGGCCGCAGCGGGGGCCTGCCAACCAAGCTCGGCGATCACTTCACCGTGCACGGCCGCTCGGGGGAGCCGTGCCCGCGCTGCGGCGCCGACCTCCGGCGCGTCTCGTACGAGGACTACGAGGTCACGTACTGCCCGACCTGCCAGACGGGGGGCAAGATCCTGGCGGATCGGCGACTCTCGCGATTGCTGCGCTGAACGCCTCGGGCTCGGTGCTACGGTCCTCGACCGTGGACCAGCTCCCCATCACCCCTCGACCCGATCCGCCGCCGCGTCTCGGCGTCTTGCAACGCGCGCGCGGCCACCTGATGGATCTGACGCCGCTCAAGGTATCGCGCGACTTCCGGCTGCTCTTCTTCGGGCACAGCGTGTCGAACTTCGGTGACGAGATCGTTGCCGTTGCGATCCCGTACCAGGTCTTCAAGATCACCGGT
Organism: Actinomycetota bacterium; assembly: GCA_030774195.1. Lineage (GTDB taxonomy): Bacteria > Actinomycetota > UBA4738 > UBA4738 > HRBIN12 > AC-51. The sequence goes on from JALYLP010000167.1 coordinate 3,037, forward strand.
TCGACCCTCGCGGTCGGGATGCTCGGTTTCGCGGCGCTGGTCCCGGTCTTCGTCTTCCCGATCATCGGCGGCACGGTTGCCGATGCGGTCGAGCGCCGCCGGTTGGTCACCGTCACCCACGCCCTGCTCGCGGTGATGTCGGGGCTGATGGCGATCAACGCGTTCCTCCCGGAGCCGCTCCTGTGGCCGATGTACGTGTTCACGTTCTTCGCGGCGGGTCTCTACACGTTCAACCGTCCCGCCCTGGACACCTGGCCCGCTCGGCTCCTCGACAAGGAGTTGCTGCCGTCGTCCAACGCGCTCGACGCCGGATTCGGAACCTTTGCGGGGATGCTCGGACCGGTCGCGGCCGGTTTCCTGCTCGCTACGATCGCACCGGCGGGGGTGTATCTCTTCGACGTGGCCACGTTCCTGGTGGTGATCCTGGCGGTCCGGCTCATGCGCCCGTCGCCGCCCGCGCACGAGGACAACGAGGTCAGCTGGGCGGCGGTCAAGGACGGCTTCCGTTTCCTCAAGGGCAAGCGGAACGTCCAGTCGGTGTTCCTCGCGGACCTGAACGCGATGATCTTCGGATTCCCGATGGCGCTCCTGCCGGCGATCGCCTTCAACCTCAGCGCGGCCCACCCGGCCCAGTACCTCGGCTTCCTCTACGCCGCCCCGGCGGCGGGAGCGTTCTTCGCGACGCTGCTCTCCGGCCGTGCGAAGGACGTCCGTCGTCAAGGCAAGGCCATCATGCTGTCGATCGTCGTGTGGGGCGGGGCGATCGTCGTCTTCGGTCTCTCGCACGTGCTCTGGCTGTCGCTGCTGATGCTGGCGATCGCCGGTGCGGGCGACATGGTGAGCGGGATCTTCCGCCTCTCGATCATCCAGGCGGCGGTCGAGGACCGCTATCGGGCGCGATTGGAGGGGATCGGCATGGCGGTCTGGGCGACCGGACCGGCGCTCGGGGATGTCGAATCGGGCGTGGTCGCGACCCTCACGACCCCGACGATCTCGATCGTGTCGGGAGGACTCATCTCGATCGCCGGGATCGGACTCCTCGGGTGGTTCGCGCCCGGGTTCTGGCGGTACGACGCGCGCCACCCGAGCGCGTAGGACGCTTGCCCCGGCGGGGGATGTGCGCTGAGATACCGCGAGCCGCGCGAAGGGGTAGCGATGCTCGGTATCTCGACCGCGCATTACCACACGCTGAAGTTCTTCCACGTCCTCGCAGCGATCACGTGGGTTGGGAGCAACATCTACGCCCAGGTCCTCGCCACGCGGGTGATGCGGGAGAGCGACCCGGCGCGCCTGGCCGCCACGGTGCCCAGCGCTTGGAACTTCACCGATACGTGGGTGCTGCTCGGTCTCGCCGGCATCGCGGTCACGATCGCTACCGGTGCGGGTTTCCTTGGACCCGGATCCGAGCGGCTGGGGAAGCTCGGGGCGGAGCGCGACCCATCCGACCCCGAGATCCAACGACGGATCAAGCGCACCTTCGCGGTGTCGCGTTTCGACCTGGTCGTCCTGATCCTGATCGTCGCGGACAGGTCATCAAGCCCGGAAAGCTGATCGAGGAGGCCCGACCCCGCTACATCTCGATCGCGACCGGCTCAGCATCTCCCGATTCGGCCGTGGCATGCGCCTCCGCGACGGTCTCGCGACCGGGGATCAACCGGTTCGCGATCACGGCCGCGAGCAGGACGATGGCGCCCGCGAGCACCAGGGCCGGGTGGAACCCCTTCATGAAGGCGTCGTCGAACGCCTGCTGGAGCGTGGAGGCTTGACCGGACGTCAGCCCGATCCCCGTCGTCACGAGGCTGCCGTGCTTCGCCGCATCGTTGATCACGCTGAGCTGCTGCGGGTTCAGGCCCAGTCCCGCTACGGCAGGCGCGAACGCATTCTTCAGCTCGGTGGTCAAGATGGCGCCGAGCAGCGCGATACCCAGCACGCCTCCCACCTCGCGGCTCGTATTGGTCATCGCCGAGCCGAGTCCCGCGCGCTGCGGCCCCACCGAGTTCATGACGGCTGCCGTCATCGGCGCCATGGTGGCACCCATCCCGTGGCCCATCATCAGGTAGATCGGGAACATGACCCAATACGACGTCGTCGGGGTCAGGAGCAGGCCAAGCAGTAACAGGCCGGTTCCGGTGAGGATCAGCCCGTAGGTCATGGGCGCGCGGGACCCGTGCTCGGATGCATAGCGCCCCGCGTTCGGGGCCGTCACGATGATCGCGAGCGTCAACGGCAAGAACGCCGCACCCGCCCTGAACGGCGAGTATCCGTGGATGATCTGCATGTAGATGGTGAGGAAGAAGAACGTCGCGAACATCCCAAGCCCGATGCTGAACGCCACGGCGTTCCCAGCGGAGAAGGCCGGGATCCGGAAGTAGCGCATCGGCATCATGGCGTCGGGGTTCCGGAGCTCCCACCAGAGGAACGCGACCAGGAAGACCGCGAACAGGGCGAAGGACCCTACGATCCGCGCGCTGCTCCAACCGAGCTGGTTGGCCTCGATCAACCCGTACGTGACGAAGAACAGCGCCGCGGTCCCCAGGACGAGGCCCCACACGTCGAGTCGCCGCTGCACCTCCGACACCGACTCCGTGACCGTCCGGACGGCGACGACAAGGGCAGCGATCCCGATCGGGATGTTCAGGAAGAACACCGACTGCCAGCCGAGGTGCTCGACCATGTAGCCGCCGAGCGTCGGGCCCAGCGCGAGCGCGATCCCCGACACGCCGGCCCAGATCCCGAGCGCCTTCGCGCGCTCGTTCACGGGGAACGTCACCGTCAGGATGGAGAGGGTTCCCGGGATCAGGAGGGCGCCGCCGACCCCCTGCAACGCGCGGAACGCGATGAGTTGGCTCGGGTTCTGCGACACGCCGCACAGGAACGAGAACACCGTGAAGACGCCGACGCCGGTCAGGAACATCTTCTTCCGCCCGTACCGGTCACCGATGATCCCGCCGGTGAGCAACAGGGACGCGAAGGCGAGGACGTACCCGTCGACCACCCATTGGAGCTCACTGAAGCCGGCGCCCAGATCCTTCTGGATGCTGGGCAGCGCCACGTTGACCACGGTGTTGTCGAGCATCGCCATCGCGAGCGCGAAACACATCGTCAACAGGACGATGACCTTCTCGCGGGCGTTCTCGCCTTCGAAGCCGAACATGCACGTCCTCCTTCTTCTCCGCCGCGGGCCGACGGAACGCTGCAATCAGCAACCCTCGGTTCACCGGGGTTGTTCCCTATTCCGACGTTCTTAGGTGAGCCTTCGGTACATGCGGATCGCTACGGGCACGAACACGATCAAGAGGCCTACGATCCAGATCGCGGAGAGGACGATGAGCCCTTCGAGGCTCGTGGTCGGGATCTTCGTCCCGGGGTCGGTGGGGAGCGCGACGTCGCCGAGCGCGAGCACCCTGGCGCAGTTGGCCCAGATCGTCACGGGGTTGTGCTTCGCGATCGGTTGGATCCACGAAACCATCCCCTGGACCGGCACGAGGGCGGAGCTGATGAACACGATCGGGAAGATCCCGGTGAACATCGCCGCCTGTACCCCCTCGACCTCCTTGATCGCCAAGCCGACCGTTGCCGAGATCCACGAGAACGCGAACCCAACCGTCAGCACGAGCAGGATCATGCCGATCGCGCCGAGGAGCCCGTTCGTGAACCTGAATCCGACCAAGTAGCCAACCGGGATCACGAGCATCAGCAGGATGAAGTTCTTCGCTAGATCAGAGGTGGTCCGTCCGACCAGGACGGCCGAACGCGCCATGGGCAGGGAGCGGAACCGGTCGACGAGGCCTTTCTTCATGTCCTCGGCCAGGCCGATCGCCGTCGTCGTCGAGCCGAAGATCGCGTTCTGCACGAAGATCCCGGGCATGAGGTACATCACGTACGTCATCCCGGCCGGAGTGATGATGTTGCCCGCGAACACGAACCGGAAAAGCAGCACGAACATGATCGGCTGCACCAGCTCGAGGATCAGGACCGTCGGGATCCGCGAGATCTGGAGCAGGTTCCGGCGCATCACCACCATGCCGTCGGCGAACGCGTAGCGGATCCGGCTTGCCGGTCGGATACCGGTTGGCGTCGAGATCGCGGTGCTCATGCATCCCTCCTCTGGCCCCGCCTCTGGCCCCGCTTGCGACGACCGGAGGTCGCCTCCTCCTGCTGGTCCTCTTCGGCGGCGTGCCCCGTGAGGGAGAGGAACACGTCGTCCAGGGTCGGGCGGTGGAGCGCGATATCAGCGAGCGCCAGCTTCATGGTGTCGAGGCGTCGGACGCTGTCGAGCAATGCCGCGGGACCATCGGACCCGACCGGGACCCGGACCTTCCCCGCTTCCGCATCGATGGAGGGCTCACCAACTCCCACGCCGGACAGGGCCTGACCCACCTGGGCTACCTGGGCAGGATCCTTCACGTGGAGCTCGAGCACCTCTCCGCCGATCTGATCCTTGAGCTCGTCGGCGGTGCCTTCCGCGATGATCGTGCCGAGGTCGACGACCGCGATCCGATCGGCGAGGTTGTCCGCCTCCTCCAGGTATTGCGTTGTGAGCAGGATCGTCTTGCCCTCTTGCACCAGCTCGCGGATCATCGCCCACAGATCCATCCGGCTCCGTGGGTCGAGGCCGGTGGTGGGCTCGTCGAGGAACAGCACGTCCGGCCGTGCGACGAGGCTGGCGGCGACGTCCAAGCGGCGGCGCATGCCGCCTGAGTAGGTCTTGGCCTGCCGGTCCCCGGCCTCCGCCAACCCGAAACGCTCGAGGATCTCGCCGGCGCGCCGCCGGGCCTCCGCCGCGGACAGGTGATACAGGCGCCCGACCATCTGGATGTTCTCGAGCCCGGTCAGGTTCTCGTCGACGGCGGCGGACTGGCCGGCCAGCCCGATCCGGGCGCGGAGAGCCTCCGCGTCACGGACGACGTCGAGCCCGACCACCTCGGCCCTGCCGCCGTCGGGGAGCAGGAGCGTCGTGAAGATGCGAACGGCAGTGGTCTTTCCCGCGCCGTTGGGCCCGAGGAAGCCGAACACCGTTCCCGACGCGACATCGAGATCGATGCCGCGCAACGCTTCCACGGTGCCGAAGTTCTTGCGCAGCCCTTCAGCGACGATGGCGCCGGCCATCGGGACACCATACGGGGTCGTGCCGACAACGACAGCCGAGATCCAAGGGGTGCAAGCGAAGGGAAGGTGAACGATGATCGGGCTTGTGTAACGGCGTAATCATGCTTCCAGACGGGAATGCAGGGCGCCCCGGTCGCGTTTTCGCAGGTGCAAACCTTCGATCGGAAAGGAATCATCCCGATGTCGGACCTGGACACGCTCACCCTCCCGCTCCTGCCGCTCACGACCGGGGTCGTCCTTCCCGGGATGGTCGTCACGCTGACCCTCGAGTCGCCGGAGGCTCGCGCCGCCGTCGACGCGGCGGCCTCGGATGACGATCGCCTTCTCGTGCTGGTCCCTCGACTTGAGGGACGGTACGCACGCGTCGGGACGATCGCGAAGATCGAGGACCTCGGAAGGATCCGCGGTGGAACCGAGGCCTTGGTGATCCGCGGGCTCGGACGAGCCTCGATCGGCGTCGGCGTGGCCGGGACCGGCGAGGCGACCTGGGTCCAGCT
>JALYLP010000168.1 GCA_030774195.1 Actinomycetota bacterium
CGGTCGCTCTCGCGACCGCCCCGCCCCCCGAAGGACCGGATGCGGGTTTCCCTAGTGCTTGAACGGCAATGACAACAGCGCCGCTGTCACCCCAACCAGCCGTCGTGCACGCACCCGGCGCTCTGCGGCGCGGCGAGCTCCCAGGTGTCGCGCACCCCGTGCCGACACACCTTCGCGGACCCGATCCTCGATCCGGTACTTCGCGAGCTCTCCGTTGATCATCTTCGCCACCGCCTTTCGGATACGACGAACCTACGCTCGTGCGCGGTCGCCACCTATGGCGTCCGGCACCATCCAGACGTGTCGTTCGGCCGCTTCGGAACGTGACCGCCGTCACGCAGGTCCCAACACACCCCGTTGCGCGCCCCCTTCCTCAAAGGGGAGGATGCGCACGACCTGCTGGAACAGCCTGCTGGAACAGAGGAGGAGCTGCGTGGAGTACGTCGTACTCACCGTGGTCGCGATCGCGGCGATCCTGATCACGGTCGACACCATCCGACATCGCGCGGACATGAGACGGCGTCCGCACGTCTATCGGGCGGTTGCGGCTGCGCTCGGGGGTCAGGTTCGAGCGGTCGACGATCCGCATGCGCGCGAAGCGCTGCCGTATCCGGGCGTCGCTACCGGGGGTCGCGTGGATGGCCACGACGGTGACGTCTGGGCTTCGTTATCCGAGCGGCTCGATCCCACGGCCTTCCGTCCCAAGCTCGCGACAGGCACCGAATGGAAGGTATTCCACCTCCCGTGGGGCGATGACTATGCGATGGTCGCCAATCCCACGCGAACGGTCCACTACCGCTTGCCACCGACGGACGTCGAGCTCTTCCCGCTCCTCGATGGATCACGCAGCGTTTCCGACCTGATCGTCGAGCGATTGGACGACGAAGGCGACCTCGACGCGGACGCGATCGTCGAGCTCACGGGATCGCTGTACGAGGGTGGGTTCTTGGACCCGGCCCCATTGGACACGGAGAAGGTGCTCGCGCGGGCCCTCGAACGATCCAGGACATCGTTCCCGAACCTCCGGAGATTCGCCAAGACGCTTCAGATCGAATGGGAAGGTCCCGATCCGGTCGTCAGCTCCATCTATCGACGATCCATCCGGTACTTCTTCCACCCGATCTCGGTCATCGCGATGATGGTGATCGCGTTCGGAGGCGTCGCTGCCTTCATCGCGGTCGAACACTCGGGTCGGTTCCATCTCAACGCTACGGCTGCCCCCGCGGAGTCGGCGGTCCTGATCGCGCTCTCCTTCGTTCTGACCTTCGCCCACGAACTGGGACACGCGTCGGTCGAGAAGCATTACGGGAGGAACGTCGGGACGGCCGGCTTCTCCCTCTACTTCGGTCGACTCTCGTTCTACGTCAACGCGAGCGACAGCTTGATGATGGATCGGTGGCCGAGGATCCTCCTGTTCGCGGCCGGTCCATTCGCGGAGCTCGTGCTGGCCGGGCTGGCGTCGATCGTCCTGTTCACCTTCCCCGACATGCGGGTGTCGCCGTTCCTGTACCGGTTCGCACTGCTGAACCTGTTCGTCATCATCCTGAACCTCGTGCCCCTGCTCGAACTCGACGGATACTGGATCCTCACGGATCTGATCCAGGTGCCCGACCTCCGTCCGCGATCGCTTGAGTTCATCCAGCACGACCTCGTGCACAAGGTGCGCACCCGGGAGCGGTTCAGCCCTCAGGAGCTCGGACTCGCCGCTTACGGGTTGCTGGGATCGGTGTTCGCGGTCTTCGTACTGATCACGGCGTTCTACTTCTGGCGGGCGCAATTCGGAGGGATCGTTCAAGCGCTCTGGGACGGCGGAGTCCTGTCCAGGGTCGTGCTGCTCCTGCTCGCCGTGTTCGTGGCCGGTCCGCTGATCCGCGCGGTCGTTGCCCTGGGACGGAGCCTCTGGCGTCGAGTGAGTGCCGCGTATCGGCGGGTGCGATTCCGGTTCGAATCAGGGTGGCGGGTGGAGGCCGCCCAGCTGATCGACGCGCTGCCTGCGTTCGAGGACCTGCCCGAGGACGTCTTGAGCGACCTGGCTGGCAGGGTCCAGCTCCATGTCGTCCGGGCCGGGCAGGCCATCTTCCGGCAGGGCGACCGAAGCGATGCCTTCTACGTGGTCCGCCAAGGGGAGGTCGTGATCGAGACGGAGCATCCACAGACCGGCGAAACGAACATGTTGAGATCGCTCCGCCGCGGAGATTCCTTCGGTGAGCTGGGACTCCTTCAGTCGACACCTCGCTCCGCCACGGCGCGGGCGTCCGGCGAGGTCGAACTGTTCGAGGTCGAGAGAGGCACGTTCGACCGGCTCCTCGCCGACTCGATCGACGCGCCGGAGTTCGGACTCACCTTGCAGGCGATGGCGGAGCTTCGTGAGCATCCCGCGTTCCGACACCTGAGCTCGGATGCGCTCGGCAACCTGATCACGTACGGGAGGTGGGTTACCCCGTCGGCCGGCCAAGTCATCGTGACCCAGGGAGAGCCCGGGGACGCCTTCTATGCGATCCGATCGGGCCGGGTCGACGTGATCCGCGACGGCCACCAGGTCACGCGTCTGGGACCCGGCGATCATTTCGGCGAGATCGCGCTCCTGAACGACCAACCGCGCAACGCGAGCGTCCTCGCGCATACACCGGTCCGGGCTTTCCAGCTCTCTCGTGAGGGGTTCGACCGCGTGATCGCCGAGGCGTTCCACCGGCACCAGGTCCTGCCCCCCACCGAACAGACCTGGGAGCATTGAGGAGACGAAAGGGACTCGGGATGGACTGTTGGAACTGCCATCGCACCGCGGTCGGCGCGTGCCGGTTCTGCGGTCGTGGCATGTGCGAGGATCACGCGAAGGAGCGCCCGTACATCCTGGAGCTCTTCCGCGGCTCGGACGCCATGCAAGCGCTGGTCGTTGAGGACGCGCTGTACTGCGGGACCTGTTCCCCTCGGTCGGATCCGATCCCCCTGCCGGATCTCGACACGTAACCTCGGCGCGCGTCACCCCGCCGTGTGACGCGCGACACATATCGGGACTGACGAACGACACGCTGGTTCCGGTGACGAGCGATACAGCGTCACGAGGCCGTTGTGCGACGATTCGGGGGTCACGTCGAGGGGCCCAGGAGCCCCCGAAGCGGAAGGAGCACAGGGAAATGGCAGAGAAGAAGATCACCCCGAAGCTTCCGGAGACCGAGGAGAAGAGCGACAAGGCCGCGGCCGGCGTCGAGAAGACCGCCCGCAACGCGAGGAACGCTCGCAACGCGAGGAACGCCCGCAACGCGAGGAACGCCCGTAACGCTCGTAACGCTCGGTAAACGTTCTCCTGAGCATCGAGAGCTCTGGGTCAAAGGCCCGGCCATCGGCCGGGCCTTTCCCGTTCCCCCGCGTTGGCGAGGGCAGACCGGGTATGCCAGGCTACGCGCCGTGCCCAAGAAGACGGCCGTACCCCCCCTCGTACAGGCGATGGCAGCCGCATCCGTCCTCAAGGGCGTTTCGACCGAAGCCGTCGCCAAGCTCGCTGCCGACGGCACCGTCCGGCACTACCGGCGAGGCACGTACCTCTGCCACCAGGGCGAATACGCCGCAGACGTGTTCTTCCTGATCGAGGGCAGGGTGGAGGCGAGCTCCGTGGCCATCACGGGATCCCGCGTTTACCACGCGACCGTCGATACGCCGCAATTCGTCGGGGAACTCGGGCCGCTCGGCGACATGCCCAGGACCGCGAGTCTGCTCGCCCTCGCTGAATGCGAGGTGTGGGCGATCACTGCGGAGGAGTTCGTTCAGTTCATCACGCGAGAGCAAGCAGCCGCCCGAGACGTGATCCGGGCGCTCGCCCGGCAGCTCCAGGGCCAACAGGCATTCGTCGACGATCTCCTGTTCCTCGATCTGAAGGGGCGTGTGGCGAAGCGCCTCCTCCAGATGGTCACGCCCGACCTGGACGATCTGCCCGCCGACGGCGTGGTGGTCCCCGAGGTGACGCAGGCGGATCTCGCGAGTCTCTGCGGCGGCAGCCGGGAGAACGTCACGCGGATCCTGAAGGAGTTCGACCGCCGCGGGCTCGTCCGTCGCGACGGCCATCGCTACGTGCTGAAGAAGGTTGCCGCGCTCGCCAAGCTCGCCGAGATCTGACGGCGCGTAGGCCTGCCCGGAACGTCCTTCCGGCCCCGGAGCGCTATCGCGTCGGTGGGAGATCGTCCTCCGGGGCGGTGAGCCCGGGGACGTCTCGGACCACGATCCGTTTGGCGAGAACGTCGACCTCGATGAGGAGGTCCTTCAGCACGGGAACGAGGGTCTCTTTCCCCGACCCGTCCACCGCCACCCAGAGGTCGTTCGCCGGGTTGGCGATCACCTCCGTCAGGGTGCCAAGCTCGCGTCCGCGTTCCGTGACCACGTGACATCCCTCAAGCTGGTAGGGCCACCACTCGCCGTCGGGCAGGTCCGGGAGCCATGACTCCGGAACGAGCAACTCCCGCCCGCGGAGGCCGTCCGCCGATGTCCGATCGTTGATCCCTTCGAACGACACGAGCAGGCGCGCGCCGTGCGTGCGAGCTGCGGTCACCAGGTACCTGGTGCCGGCGTCGTCGAACACGACCGATCCGGAGGTCCAGCGGTCGGGATTGTCCGACCGGCTCTGCACCGTCATCTCACCCCGCAACCCATGGGGCTTGAGCACGACGCCGACGACGATCGTCGGCCGCTCCACGTCAATCCTCGAAGTCGACCCGGACCGACACATGTTGCCGGGTGGCGGCCGCGCGAACGACCGTGCGGATCGCTTTGGCCGTCCGTCCGCCCCGACCGATCACCTTGCCGAGCTCACCCGGGCCTACCGTGACGGTGTAGACGGGTCCGCGCTCATCGAACGCCTCGTGGACGCGCACGGCGTCTGCATCGTCGACGAGCTCACGGCACAGGAACTCGACGAGCTCCCTCACGTCAGCCCTCGGGCGTCTCCTGGACGTCCGCCTCGGCGGTGTCCGCCTCAGGCGCTTCGTCGGACTCGGAACCGCTCGATGCCGCAGGCGCAGCTGGTTCCGTGTCCGCGTCCTTCGGCTCGGTCTCCGGCGACGGGATTTCCGGCTCCGGCTCCGGCTCCGGCGCGGGTGTCGGCGCCTCGGTGCGCTGTTCGGCGGCCCCCGCCGCTTTCGCCTGCGCCTTCTTCGAGATCTTCGTTCTGACCGGCCGCTCCATCTTCGAGGTGGTCGATGCGGCAGCGCTCGGGCGCTCGGCGATGAACCGGTCCCAGATGCCGACCTTGCTCATCAGGTTCCGCACCTGGTTCGACGGCTGGGCGCCCACCATGAGCCAGTGCAACGCCCGATCCGCGTCGATCTCGATCACGGACGGGTCGTTCAGGGGGTGGTATCTGCCGATGTTCTCGATGAAGCGCCCGTCGCGGGGGCTCCGCTGGTCGGCGACCACGACACGATAGAAGGGCCGCTTGTTCGAGCCCATCCGCCGCAGACGGATCCTCGTTGCCATCTCGTTCGTCTCCTGGTCTAAGGCTTGGGGCCGGGAACCTTGGCCATCCCCGGGAGCCGCTTCCCGCCCATCATCGACCGCATCATCTTCCGCGCACCCTCGAAGTCCTTGAGGAGCTGGTTGACGTCGGCGGTCGTCGTCCCGGATCCGTTCGCGATCCGGAGGCGACGCGACCCGGAGATGATAGCGGGATTCCGCCGCTCCCTCGGGGTCATGGACAGGATCATCGCCTCGGCGCGACGGAGCTCTGCCTCGTCCACCGCTTCTGCCATCTCCTTCACCGCGTTCTTTCCACCGGGCACGCCGGGCAGCATCTTGAGGATGTCCTGGATCGGGCCCAGCTTCCTCATCTGACGGAGTTGCTCGAGGAAGTCCTCCAGGTTGAACCGTCCCTTCATCATCTGCTCGGCGGCGGCGGCGGCCTTCTCGGCATCGACCGTGTCCTGCGCCTTCTCGATCAGCGTGAGGACGTCGCCCATGCCGAGGATCCGTCCCGCCATCCGATCGGGGTAGAACGGCTCGAGGTCTTCCAGCCGCTCCCCCGTTCCCGCGAAGAAGATCGGCCGACCCGTCACCGCGGTCATCGACAACGCGGCCCCACCCCGAGCATCCCCGTCGAGCTTGGTCAGGATGAACCCCGTGGTGTCCACGTCGTGCATGAACTCGCGAGCCTGGATCACGGCATCCTGTCCGGTCATCGCGTCACATGCCATCAACACGTGAGCGGGCTTGGTGACGTCCTTGATCTTCCGCGCCTGCTTCATCATCTCGGGGTCGACGTGCAAGCGCCCGGCGGTGTCGACGATGACTACGTCGGCACCCGTGCGTTCGGCTTCCTTCACGCCGTTCTTGGCGAGCTTGATCGGATCGCGCCCCTCGGACCACACGGGCACGCCGATCTCGCGGCCCAACGTGCGGAGCTGTTCGACCGCGGCCGGGCGATCGAGGTCCGCGCCCACCAGAAGGGGCAGTTTCCCCTTCGACTTCAGATGCTTGGCCAGCTTCGCGCAGGCGGTCGTCTTCCCCGATCCCTGCACACCGGCCATCAGCACGACGACCGGTGGGGCGCCGGAGAGAGTGAACGGCCGGTGCTCACCGCCGAGCGTCACCGTCAGCTCCTCGTTCATGACCTTCACGACCTGTTGGGCAGGCGTGAGGCTCTTCAAGACCTCTTCCGAAAGCGCACGCGAGCGAACGCGGCCCAGCAGGTCGTCGGCGACCTCGACCGCGACATCCGCATCGAGCAGCGCCGTGCGGACATCGGCGAGTGCGTTGTCCACCTGTTTGGGGTGGAGCTTGCCTCGCTTGCGGAGTTTCGAGAAGACGCCATCCAGGCGCTCGGTCAGTGTGTCGAACATAGTGGGTGGTCGGTTGCGGTGTTGGGGCCGCTCGACCCCTAGTGTATCGGTTGGGAGAATCGGGATGGGCACCGTACGAAGTGACGATGATGCACGCCTCCTGGAACAGCGCCTGGTCGTGTTGCGCTGGATCGTGGCGGCGTTCGGAGCCGTCCAGGTTGGGTTCGCGATCCGCGACCGAGCGAGCGACCCGACCTTCGTGCTGCCGCTCGGTGTCGCGCTCGTCGTCGGGCTCACGGTTGGGAACGTCGCTATCGCCGGTGCCGCTCGCAAGGCGGAGGGCGCGGCGCTCAAGGCCCTCGGGATCCTCGCCTTCGCGCTCGACGCACTGGTGATCATCGGCCTGGTCTGGCTCGTGACGGATGGCCCCGCGGATCCCGTCTGGGTGGTCGGCTACCTGGTGCCGCTCGAGGGGGCAGCACGGTGGGGTCTCCCCGGAGCCGCCCTGGGAGCCGCCGCGTTCCTCGTCGGCCAGCTGCTGCCCGAGATCGGAGTGGCGGCCGCGTCCCCGGCGCTGAAGACGAGCGGGCCCGCGATCGCATTCCGGGCCGGCATGGCACTCGTGGTGGGAGCTGTCGCAGGGTCGTTCGCGACCTTGTCACGCCGCGAGGCCGCGGAGGCCGAACGCCGCGCCCGCGATGCCCACGCCGCGGCGGCTCGAGCCGAGGCAGCGGCGGCGAAGGAAGGGCAGGCCCGTGGGGAGGTCGCGGCCTTCCACGCGGCGGCGCTCGCAGAACCCGACATGGACCGGTTGGCGCCCACGCTGCAGCCCACCGCGGAAGCGATCGCTACAGAGCTTGGGTGCGATGCGCTCGGGATCCTCGTGCGAGACCGTGGATCGGCCGGTGAGGTGGGGTTCGTCGCGTACGGGGTCTACGGCGATCCCGGCTACCTCCGCGGCGACCGCCTGTTCCCGGCGTCGGCCCCGGTCGCGGCCGCCGCGTTGGAGGGATCGTCGGTGATCGCGGCCCCGGACGCCGTCGCGCCGATGGTGGTCCGCGGAGAGATCGTCGGGGCGATCCACGAGCGGTCGGCGAACGACAGCGGACCGGACGAGGAGCGCGGGGAGCTGCTCCGGGGACTCGCTGATCAACTCGGCCTGGTGCTCGAGTCTGCGCGGCTTCGCGCCGATCAAGAGGCGACGGTCCAACGGTTGCGGGAACTCGACGAGATGAAGTCGGACTTCGTCGCGATCACGAGTCATGAGCTCCGTACCCCGCTGTCCGGGATCCGAGGATTCGTGGACATGCTGCGGCGGCGCGGGAGCGACCTCACGATCGATCAGCGCGACGAGTACCTGAGCATCGTGCTCACGCAGACGGATCGGTTGATCCACCTGGTCGAGGATCTCCTGGTGGTTTCCCGGGTCGAGGCAGGCAAGCTCTCGCTGGAACCGATCGAGGTCGACGTGCGACACCTACTCGAACAGGTGACCAACGGATTGGGCGAGACCGCCGCCGGGATCCGGATCGAGGAGGGAACCGACGCCCCGATCCGGATGGTGGCCGATCCCAACCGACTGATCCAGGTCCTCACGAACCTCGTGCACAACGCCGTCAAGTTCTCGCCGGCCGGCGCGACGGTGGTGCTGCGCTGGAGAACGCCGGCCGAGGGGACGGTGGCGTTCGATGTGGTCGACCATGGCACGGGTGTCCCCGAGTCCGACGTGGGCCGGATCTTCGAGCGGTTCCACCAGCGCGAGAGCAGCCTCACCCACACGGAAGGGTTCGGGTTGGGCCTCTACATCTCGAAGCTGCTAACCGAGGCGATGGGCGGTTGGATCGACGTCACCTCTGCGGTTGGCGAGGGCTCCACCTTCACGGTCACCCTTCCGTCGGCTCGGACCCTGCCAGCACCCGCTCGACCGTCCGCACCAGCGCGCGCGGACTGAAGGGCTTCGTCAGGTAGTCCTCCGCACCCGCCCGGATCGCCGCTCGGCGTCCCTCCTCTTCCTCGGCCGTTACCACGACGACCGGGATGTCCGAGGTTTCCCTGCTCATCTTCAGCACCTCGAGCAGATCGGAGCCCGAGATACCGGGGATGTTGAGATCCAGCAGGACGAGGTCCGGGCGATCGCTCGCAACCAGGTCCAAGGCTCGGGCTCCGTCGGCGGCTTGATCCACGGTAAAGCCTTCATCGGCAAGCACCATGCGCATCGCCTCGCGCATCGTGGCGTGGTCCTCGACGATGAGGATCCTGGCTCGCATCGCGATCAAGCCGACGACAGCAGCCGGTCGGCGAACACCCCGGCGTCGAAGGGCCGGAGATCGTCGGGCCGCTCCCCCACGCCGACGAACCGCACCGGAACGCCGAGCTCTTCGCGTACGGCCAAGACGATACCGCCCTTCGCCGAGCCATCGGTCTTCGTCAGCACGACACCGGTGATCTCGACGGCCTCGGTGAATGCCCGAGCCTGAGCGATCCCGTTCTGCCCGGTCTGGGCATCGAGCACCAGGAAGGTCTCGTCCACCGCGGCGCCGGCCTTCTCGATAACCCGCTTGATCTTCGAAAGCTCATCCATCAACGGTTGCTTCGTGTGCAGGCGACCCGCGGTATCGACGATCAACACGTCGACACCGCGGGCCTCCGAGGCCTTCACGGCGTCGAACGCAACGGCTCCCGGATCCGAGCCACGGTCCTGGCCGATCAGCTGCGCGCCGGACACGCGCGCCCAGATCTCCAGCTGCTCGCCCGCCGCCGCGCGGAACGTGTCGGCCGCGGCGACACTCACCACCCTGCCTTCGGAAACCAGCCGCTTCGCGAGCTTCCCGATCGTCGTCGTCTTCCCGGATCCATTGACGCCGACCACGAGGATCACCGAGAGCCGCCGATCGAGCGTGAGAGGCCGGTCGGGTCCCAAGATCGAGAGGATCTCTCCGCGGACGGTGTCGATGACGTTGCCGCCCGTCGGATGGTCGGCGCGGACGCGTTGCACCATGTCCGACGCCGCCTTGGGGCCAACGTCCGCCTTCAGCAAGATGTCCTCGAGCTCGTGCCACGTCGTCTCGGTCGCCCCGCCGTGGAAGAGGCCCTTCAAGGTCGAGCCGAGACCCCCTCCGTGGAAGGCACCCCCCGAGGCGGGGGCTTCCGTCGGCGGGGCGGCGTGTCGCTGCGTCGCGGGATGCTCCGGCGCGGACGGATAGACGTGTGCGTGGCCGAGGCCGGCGCGGCGGCGCCGCACGATCCGCATCGTGCCGGCGATCACCAGCAGCACGGCGAGAACCGCGAAGACGAAGACGTACCACCACATCGCGAGAAGGCTAGCGGACGGGTTGTGCTTGCGGCATGGGGACGGTCGGCGCCTCCGTCGACGCGGACTCCATCCGCTGCGCGACGACCTTGGTGGTGCCGTCGGTGTTCAGGGAGATCCCGTACAGCATGCCCGCGATCTCCATCGTGCGCTTCTGATGGGTGACGATCAGAACCTGTGCGTCCTTCGCGAACCCGTCCACGAGCCGGAGGAACCGGTGGAGGTTGACGTCATCGAGCGCCGGCTCGACCTCATCCATCAGGTAGAACGGTGACGGCCGAGCCGTGAAGATCGCGAACAGGAACGCGAGGGCGGTGAGCGAGCGTTCGCCGCCCGACAGCAATGAGATGCGCTTCACCCGCTTGCGGCCGGGGGATGCCTCGATCTCGATCCCCGACTCGAGGGGGCTCGCCGGGTCCGTCAGGACCAGGCGTCCCTCGCCTCCAGGGAACAGCTCCGCGACGAGCCGTTCAAACTGCATCGCGACATCCCGATACGCCGTGGTGAACGTTTCGGTGATCTCGCGATCGACCTGGGCGATCAACTCGAGGAGATCCCGCCGGGCCGCCCGCACATCATCGAGCTCGCGCTGCATGAAGTCGTGCCGCTCCTGCATCGCCCCGAGCTCGCCGGCCGCCAGGAGGTTGACCCGGCCGAGGAGTCCGAGACGCCGTTGCACGAGCTCCTGTCGCTTCGCGATGGCCTCCACGGTATCGTCGTCGCTGAGCTCCCCCAGCGCCTCGACGGGTTCCACCCCGAAGCCCTCGCGGAGCATGCGCTCGGCATCCGCGATCCGACGCTCGATGTCACCCCGCGAGCGATCGTCCTCCTCGTACTTCTCGCGCAGCCGGTCGAGCTCGGTGGAGGCCTCTCGCCACGATCGGTTGACATGCGCCTCGCCTTCCGCCGCCTCGCGCTCATCGACGGCCGCGGCGTCTCGCGTCTCGCCGGCGGCCGCGCACGCGGCCTCTGCCGCGCGCGCGGCCGTCTCGGCCTCGGTCCGCTTCTCCTCGGCCTCCGCCAGCGCTTGACGGATCGCATGCGG
>JALYLP010000169.1 GCA_030774195.1 Actinomycetota bacterium
GGGCGACGTGGTCGCCACGAACGATCCATACGCCGGCGGCGGAACGCACTTGTCCGACGTCGCGCTGGTACGCCCGATCTTCTTCGATGGAGCGCTGGTGGCTTTCGCCGCAGCGAAGGGGCACTGGACCGAGGTCGGAGGGAAGGACCCGGGTTCGTGGACCGCCGACTCGACCGAGATCTTCCAGGAGGGACTGCAGTTGCCCTTCGTGCGGTTCGTCCGGGGGGGTCGACGCGACGCCGACCTGGAGGCGGTGCTGGCCGCGAACAGCCGGTTGCCCGATATGGTCGTCGGCGACCTAGTCGCGCAGAGCGCATGCCTGGAGGTCGCCGAGCGGCGGGTGATCGAGCTCTGCGAGCGGTACGGGACGGCGACGGTCGCCGAGGCGATAGAGGTGGTGCACGAGCGAAGCGAACGATTGGCCCTGGCGACGCTCGCCAACCTGCCGCACGGGATCTACGAGGCCGACGACTTCCTCGACGACGACGGCGTAGGCAGCGGTCCCATCTCGATCTCGGTTCGGGTGGAGCTGTCGCCCGACCGGATGGTCTGCGACTTCACCGGCTCGAGCGCTCAGGTCCGGGGGCCGGTGAACTGCACGTGGAGCGGCCTGGTCTCGGGCGTCCGCACGATGTTCAAGGCGATCACGGATCCGAGCGAGGCGCCGTCCGACGCGTGGTTCCGGCCGCTCCGGATCGTGGCCCCGTCGGGTTCGGTGTTCAACGCGGTGCGGCCGGCGCCGGTGGCGGCGTACTTCGAGGCGACCGAGGCCGCGACCGATCTGATCTGGAAGGCCCTGGCGCCGGCGATCCCCGATCGTCTGACCGCCGGATCGTTCGTGTCGGTGTGCGGGACCTCGTTGTCGCTGACGAACCCCGACACCGGTGAGCCCACGATCCTGGTCGAGCCGCAAGCGGGCGGATGGGGCGCGAGCGCCGTGGCGGACGGGGAGCACGGGCTCGTCTCGGTCGGCGATGGTGAGACGTACGTGATCCCGGTCGAGGTGTGCGAGCAGCGCTACGGCGTGCGCGTCGAGCGGTTCGGCCTGGACGTGGTGCCGGATGCGGGCGCAGGACGCCGACGCGGCGGGCGCGGGCTTGTCCGCGAGTACCGGATCCTATCCGAGGAGGCGCTGCTGACGGTGGCGTTCGGCCGGCACCGGTACCCGCCGTGGGGCGTCGGCGGCGGTCGCGAGGGCTCGTGCAACTACGTGGAGGTCGTGCCCGCCGACGGTTCTGCGTCGCGCACGTTCGGGAAGGCGGCGAGTCTTCCATTGCGCAAGGGTGACCTCGTGCGGCTGGTGACGGGGACGGGGGGCGGCGTCGGCGACCCACGCGAGCGCGAGCCCGAGCGAATCGCGCTCGACGTGGCCGACGGGCTGATATCGGAGCGCGAGGCCCGAGAGTCATACGGCGTCGATACCTCCTCCTCGGCCCGCCGCGCGGACGCGGGGACCCGGCCGAGGGCATAGCATCCGAGCATGCTTCTCGATGCGGACGCGCTCCAGGCGATCGCGCGGGGCGCTGCGGTCCTGGGGACCGGCGGCGGTGGAGATCCGCACATCGGCTTGCTCATGGCCCTTCAGGCGATCGAGGAGAGCGGTCCCCCGCGGCTGGTCACGCTGGACGAGCTCCCGGCGGACGGGCTCCTGATGCCGTGCGGGATGATGGGTGCGCCGACCGTCTCGATCGAGAAGATCGACAACGGCGGAGAGGGAGCGCGCCTGCGGGAAGAGGTCGAGCGGCACTTCGCCCGGCCGGTCGTGGCGCTGCTGTCCTCGGAGATCGGGGGATCGAACGCGCTGATCCCGATCTGCTGGGCGGCGCAGATGGGCCTGCCGGTCCTGGACGCGGACGGGATGGGTCGCGCGTTCCCCGAGCTCCCGCAGGTGTCGATGCACGTCGCCGGCATCTCTCCGTCGCCCGCCTTCTTGACCGACGAGCGTGGCAACGTCCTCGTCACCACGGCCTCGACGGGCGAATGGCTCGAGCGGATCCACCGCAAGGTCACGATCGAGATGGGGGGAAGCGCAGCGACGACCGAGTACATCCTCACGGTCGAGCAGGCGCGGACGGCCGTGATCCAGGGCTCGGTGTCCCTCGCCCACCGCATCGG
>JALYLP010000170.1 GCA_030774195.1 Actinomycetota bacterium
TGATTGAGGAGCGTCGACCCTCTTCGAGGTTCGTGACGTACTCAGAGATGACGGCGGCTCTGTATGAGGCCATCCGCGATGTCAGCGGGATATCCGTGATCGTGGATTCCTCCAAGAAGCCGATCCGCACCTACGGCTTACTGGCAAACCCTCGTCTCGACGTCCGAGTGATCCACATCGTCCGCGATGGACGCGGCGTCGTCTGGTCAAGGCTGAAGTCATCCAGTCGAGACGTCGAGGCAGGGGTCCGCAGCGATCGCCAGCCTACTCGCCCAGTGCGCTCAACGTTCCACTGGGTGCTCGCGAACCTCGAGAGTGAATGGGTGGCCAAGCGGGCCGGAGCAAACAAGACGGTTCGCGTCGCGTACGAATCGTTCGTGGAGCATCCGGATCAAGTCCTCAGGCAGATCTCTCGGGTCTTGGGGGAGGACCTTAGCCCGCTCGTGGAAAGGGTGACGAACGGAGAGGCGATGGATCCGGGGCACCTCGTCGGCGGGAACCGCGTGCGGATGTCCGGTCGGGTGGCGCTGCGACCCGATCTCGAGTGGAAAGTGAAGCTCCCGTCCACGGAGGCGAAGACATTCTGGCGCCTGGCCGGCTGGTTGGCACGGCGATACGGGTACACACGATGAGCCCGCCGACGATCCTCTACACGACGTCGGACGCCTCCCCGCAGAGCGGCGCATTCCGCCAGGTATTCGAGATGAACAAGCATATGGCCGAGTTGGGCTTCCGGCCCGTGCTCGTCCTGCCGCAAGCGCCTCCTCGCTCGCTCTTGGATGGCGGCTCGGCGTCGGCGGTCAACGTCATGCCCTTGCCGAGGCCGCGAACGGGACGGTCCGCCCGCCAGTACGCCGGCGACGTTATCCAGACCGCTCGCAGCATCAGGAGATTGAGTCGTCTCATCCGACGGGAGCACGTCGCCGTCGTGCATGTCAACGAGATCCTCGATGTCTACGGCGCCGTTGCGGCCAAGGTTGCGGGCGTTCCTTGCGTCTGGCATCTCCGCGCGGATCTCTCTTCGGCGCCGACCTTCGTTCAGACGTGGCTGCCTCGGATCGTGCTGGCACTGTCGACCAAGGTGGTGTCCGTGTCGGCATCGGCCTCCGAACACACCTTCCGGGGGCGCGGCGCAGGGAGTGGGAAGGTGTCGGTGATCCACAATCCGGGACCTGATCCCTCCGTGTTCCATCCCAACGTCGATGGCTCTTCCGTTCGCAGGGACCTCGGGCTGGCTGATGACGCGCTCCTGGTGATCCTGGTCGCCAAGCTGAGTGAGCGCAAGGGACACGAGGTGTTCATCCGTGCAGCGCCCAAAGTGCTCGCGTCGTTCCCCGATGCACGGTTCGTGATCGTCGGAGGGGAGCTCGAGGGGGAGCATCATCGGCGCTACGCGCGGCTCCTCCGGCAGCTGCCGGCCGAGCTCGGTGTGGAAGAGGCTGTTGTCTTCGCCGGCTATCGCGGGGATGTCCCGCAGATCATGGCCGCGGCGGACATCGTGACGCACTGCTCCACGTATCCGGATCCCTTCCCCGGTGTCGTGCTGCAAGCCATGGCGTCGGGAAAGCCCGTGATCGCATCCGATATCGGCGGACCGCGGGAGCAGATCGAGGGCGGGACGTCCGGCATCTTGATCCCGCCGAATGACCCGGATGTGCTTGCCGACGCGATCTGCGTGCTGCTGGCCGACCCCGACGGCCGTGCTCGTCTCGGCCAAGCGGCGGCGTTACGGGTGGCGTCAGCGTTCACCGCGGACTCGTTCTATCGACAACTGGCGGATCTGTACGAGCAGGTCAGCCACTCGGGTCAACGAGGCGATCGCGTGGGAGGGATCGCGTGACCGCGCTGGGAGTGCTCGAATCGGTCGGCAGGCGCTTGCCCGCCCCGGTCGCGCGCGTCTCCAAGCGAGTGGCTGTGTACCCGCGGTACCTGGCGCAGGCTCAGGCGTGCCGGCGCGGGTTCCGCGAGTTCGGCGACCGCTACCCGCAGCAGGTCCTCTTCATCGCCGGGCTGCCGAAGAGCGGCACCACGTGGTTGGAGAGCATGGTGGCCAGCTATCCGGGCTTCCACGAGGTGACGATCCCCTCCGTCTACGGCTACGAGCTCGCCACGGGGGGCACCCACGACTACGAGCTCCCGCACCGCATGTTCTCTCGCTTCAGGCAGATGCTGGTCGTGACGAAGCTTCACGTTCACGGCTCTCCGCACAACGTGGGGCTGCTGAGGGACGCCGGGGTGCGCTGCGTGATCCTCTACCGTGATTTGCGGGACGTGGCCGTCAGCCACGTGTTCTACGTGCGCCGGACCCCCTGGCATCCGGAGTATCCGCTGTACTCGAAACGGTCACCGCAGGAGGGTCTGTCGCTCTTCGCCGAGCGCACCCTGTCGCCGTTCGTGGATTGGGTTCGCTCCTGGCACGAGAACGCCGGCTCCGACATGAGCCTGTTCGTGAGGTACGAGGACATGTTGTCCGACACCGTCGGCGTCATGACGCGGATCGCCGAGCACTTCCAGCTCGACGCGTCCGGCGAAACGATCTCGACGATCGTCGGGCGGCATTCGTTCGAAGCGATGAGCGGTGGACGGAGTCCCGGTCAGCGGAACGACGCGAGCTTCTTCCGCACGGGAGTGAGCGGGGACTGGCGGAACTACTTCACGCCCGAGCTCACGGAGATGTTCACGGATCGGATCGGTGATTCCCTCGAAGGATTCGGATATGAACGCGATCCCACGTTCTGACGAAGGCCGTCCGCCGCCCGCCAAGAAGCTCGTCCTCCTGTGCGAGCACTTCTACCCCGAGATGGTCTCCACGGGCATGCATATGACGGAGCTCGCCACCAGGCTGGCCGAGCTCGGCTGGCAGATCACTGTGTACACGGCGAAGCCAACGTGGGGGACCGATGACGGGCGAGAGGGGTCCGTTCCCCGGGAGATGGTCCACGAAGGAGTACGGATCATCCGGGTTCCGACCTTCGGAAGCCAGCGGGGGAACCTGCTCTCGAAGACCGTCTCCGCCATCACGTTCGTGCTGTCCGTGGGATGGGCGCTCGTGCGAACGCGCGGCGACTACCCGGGCATGGTGATCACGACCAACCCCCCCTTCATCGGCGCGCTGGGATGGCTCTACTCGCGCCTGTCTCGGAGGCCCTATCTCCTCATCGTCTACGACGTGTTTCCCGATTTCGCGATCAGCCTCGGCGTCCTATCAGCGGATTCTTGGATCGCGAAGGCCTGGGAACGGACGACGCGGGTGATCCTGGCCGGTGCCGCAGTGACGGTCGTCATCGGTCGGGACATGTGGGATCTCGTGCAGCGCAAGATGCCTCCCCGCGTGCACGATCGGATCGTCATGATCCCGAACTGGTCGGACGAGCGGCGTGTTCGCCCCGTCCCCAATGCCGCGAATCTGTTCCGCCGGGAGCACGGCCTGGATGGGCATCTCGTCGTCCAGTACGCAGGGCGCATGGGCGAGAAGCACAACCTCGAGCCGCTGATCGATGCCGCGAGGCTGCTCAGCGACACGAACGTGCTGTTCCAGTTCGTCGGAGACGGTGCGAAGCGACCGAAGCTTGAGGCGCTCGTCGCGGACTCCGGCCTCTCGAACGTTCAGTTCCTCCCCTACCAGCCGATGGAGGCTCTTGGCGAGATGCTCTCCGCGGCGGACCTCGCCGTCGTGTGTCTGGAGACCGGGCACACAGGGATCAGCGTCCCGAGCAAGGCCTACGGGGTCATCGCCAGCGGAACTCCGGTCATCGGCATCCTCGACCCCGACGGCGAGATCGGCCAGATGATCAAGGAGAGCGGTTGCGGCGTCCTCGTGGATCCGGAGGGGCAGGAGATCGCAGACGTGATCCGGGATCTCATGGGTGATCCGGTGAAGCGTTCGGCGATGGGTGCCATCGCCCGCAAGATCTTTCTCGAGAAGTACACCCTGAGCAAGGCCGCCGAAGCCTACGATGCCGCGCTCGGATCGATGCTCGACCAGTCGCATGGTGACAAGCCGCGACCGAGGCGCGCATGAGGGTCACGGACCCAGTCGCTCAACCGTCGAGGGCGGCGATGCTGAAGGGATCCGCGCGGCACATCGCTCGCCGATGGGTGACGAGGCACCCGGTCGTCTATCTACCGATCGCTCGGTCGCGGAAGAGGAACGCAGCCGTCGATCAAGGGACCGACATCGTGATCGACGGCTTCTACCGGTCCGCCGGAACGTTCTCCGTGATCGCCTTCCAGCTGGCGCAGAACAACCATCTCCGGGTGGCCCACCACCTGCATGCGGCCGCGCAGTTCATCGCCGCCGCGGAGCTCGGCACGCCGACGCTCATCACGGTGCGACCGCCCGAGCCGACGATCCTGTCGGCGATGCTCCGCGAACCTGTCGTGACGCCGGGGCAGTGGCTGAAGTTCTACGCCGAGTTCTACGAGCGCATCCTTCCGATCCGGGACCGGTTCGTCGTGGCCACCTTCGACGATGTGACCTCCGACTTCGGCGCCGTCACCCGCCGGATCAACCAACGGTTCCGGACGAACTTCAAGGAGTTCCGCCATACGGAGGAGAACGTGGCAACGTGCTTCGCGCTGATCGAGGAGCGGTCCGAGGGGCCACCCTGGGGGGACCCTCTACGCCGGTTCCTGTCGGGCATCATCAGCGCGGACGAGTACTGGGCGGCGACCCGCCCGTACCGGGAGGAGCGGGAACGCTACTGGCACGATGTGCCCGAGCACCGGATCGCCCGCCCTTCGCAGGAGCGCGAGGCGTTCAAGACCGAGGTGCGATCGAGATACCTCGTGCCCCGGTTGACCGGCCTCCGGCGCCGCGCCGAGCAGGCGTATGAAGACTTCGCGGGCTGAGAGTGCTACGGGTGGCTTCATCCATCCGACGTAGGAGAGATACGTCCCTGCCCGGTGCCCGTACCGATCGTCCGCTCCTATCGTTGATGGCCGAACCTCTTTTCCGAGCCCGATCTCGCGCAACAGGAGTAGCCGTTGAAGATCCCCCCCGCATCGACGGTCCCCGCATGATTTACCATTGCATCCGAAGGCGAACCTCGGAAGTCGGCCATGGGTGGCGACTTGTCACGCGGTCCGGAGACTGAGCGCGATGGCACTCGAGCGCGATCCGCGGCTGTCACCGACGTCCGTTGCCCCTTTGGTCGCGATGGGAGGAAACGAGACCGGGTCGACCTCCGCCGTCCACTCCACCTCTCCGATGCGACGGGAGGATGACACCACGGATGCCACCCTCGATCTCGTGAGCAGGCTGTGCGAAGGTCTCGCCGTCGAGGGTGTCCGCTACTGTCATTGGAAGAGCAACGAGGCCCTGGACCGATCCGCCAGCGGTAAGAACGATCTCGACCTCCTGGTCAGCCGTTTCGACGTTCAGCCCTTCGCGCAGATCCTCCGCCGGCTTGGGTTCAAAGACGCGGGCCCGCCCGCGCAGAAGGCATTCCCGGGAGTGTTCCACTCCTACGGCCTGGATGAGGCCTCGGGGAGATTCGTCCACGTTCACGCGCAGTACCACCTCGTGATCGGCGACGACATGACCAAGAACTATCGGCTTCCCATCGAGGAGGCCTATCTCGACTCGGCCGAGCAGGGGCCCGTCTTCAAGGTTCCCGCCCCCGAGTTCGAGTTCGTGGTCTTCGTCATCCGCATGGTGCTGAAG
>JALYLP010000171.1 GCA_030774195.1 Actinomycetota bacterium
GGACGATCGCGTCGTCCTTCCGGTGGAGTACCCGTGTCGGGACGTGGATCGTGGGGAGGACGTCGCGGACATCCACGTTCGTGAGGATCCGCCCGAGCTCCTCGAAGCAGGTGAGCCACCCAACTTCGGGCCGCCGCTTCACATCCACCACGGGATCGCGGAAGCCTTCTACGTCATCGAAGGCGAGTACATCATCTTCATCCGGGATGACGAATTCCGGTGCCCGGCCGGGTCGTTCGTCTTCATCCCGGCTGAAACGCCGCACGGGTTCAGGGTGGGGGACGTCGCGAGCCGGAAGCTCAACCTGTACCTGCCCGCGTCGATGGTCGGCTACTTCGACGATCTGAGCGATGCGATGAAGAACGGAGAGGCCGATCCGGAACGCCTGTCCGCGATCGCCACCCGACACGCCGTCGAGGTGATCGGACCGGTTCCCGAAGGGTACCTGTGACTGATCACGCTCGTTCGCTCGACACCCGGTAGAGGCGCCAGCGGTCTGGGACGCCCTTCAGCTCGTGCTCACCGGCATCCTGGAACGTCAAGCCCGATCCGGCGGTGAGGTCCTTCACGGTCCGTGACACCAGCACCTCGGATGGTCCGGCGTTCGCCATCACCCGCGCGCCGATCGAGACGGACAGTCCGCTGCACTTCCCGTCGACGATCTCGCATTCGCCGGTGTGGAGCCCCGCGCGGACCTCGATCCCGAGCGGCCGGATCGACTCGACGATGTCCTGGGCGCAGCGGATCGCTCGCGCCGGGCCGTCGAAGCGGACGTAGAAGCCGTCGCCCGCCGTGTCCTGCTCCTCGCCTCGGTATTCCCTCAGGAGGTCGCGAACGATCGCGTGGTGCCGTTCGAGCAACGTTTTCCACCCCCGGTCGCCGAGCTCCGCCTGCCGCCTGGTCGAATCCACGATGTCGGTGAACAGGATCGTCGCGAGCACCTTGTCGATCTCACGGATCGGCCTCCTTCCGGTCACGAACTGCTCCACCTCGTCGACGATCGCGTCCGCGTCTCCGATGAAAGGCAGATGGTCCTGACCCGGGAACTGCACGTACGTCGCACCCTGGATCTGGTCGGCGACGTAGCGGGCTTGTCGTTCCAGCACGATCGCATCGTCCTTCCGGCGGATCACCAGGGTGGGGACGTGGATCACCGGGAGGACGTCGCGGACGTCCACATCCGTGAAGATCCGCCCGAGCTCCGCGAAGGCGCTCGGGCTCGCGACGAGTCGTTCGAACCTCGCCCACCACTTGACGAAGCGCTCGTCGGCTGCGACGGACGGCGCCTGCAGCTCCAGGTTCTGCCCGGTCCCCACCTCGCGGACGAATCGTTCGAAGAACACCCGCTGTTCTTCAGGGGTTTTGCCGTACGGGAAGTCGTTAGTCGACACCGTCTTCGCGACCGGCGCGTACAGGACGAGAGCCTTCGTGCGGTCCGGATGGGTCGCGGCGAACAGCATCGCCATCGTCGCCGCTCGAGCTCCTCCGAACACGATCGCGTCGGTTGATCCGGCCCCATCCATCACGGCGCCGACGTCGTCGCGCTGCAGCTCGAGCACCGGCGGCTCCGACCCGCGGTCGGAGAGTCCCACTCCCCGCATATCGAAGAGGATCAGCCGCGTGAACTTCGCCAGACGTTGGAGGAAATGGGCCCAGGCCGGGTCCTCCCACATCATCTCCACGTTGGACCAGATGCCGCTGGCGTAGACGAGGTCGACCGGTCCGTTCCCGACGACTTGGTACGCGATAGAGGTTCCGTCCGGCGCCTTCGCGTAATGGGTCTGGGGGATCTCCACGCGCGTATCCTCAGCCGTGCACGTCTGAGCCGCAAGCGATCAAGCCGTTCGGTCCACGACCCGGTACAGGTGCCAGCGGTCCGGCACGCCCTTCAGCTCGTGCTCGCCGGCGTCTTCGAACGTGAGGTCGCTGCCGACCACCAGATCCTTGACGGTCTGCGAGACCAAGACTTCGGAGGGCCCCGCGAGCGAGGTGACGCGCGCACCGATCGATACGGAAAGGCCAGCGCACTTGCCGTCGACGAGTTCGCACTCGCCGGTATGGATGCCGGCACGGATCTGGATGCCGAGCGGCTTCAGCCTGTCCACCGCCGCTTGCGCGCACCCGATCGCCCGAGCGGGACCGTCGAATCGAACATAGAAGCCGTCTCCTGCGGTGTCTTGCACCTCACCTCGGAACCGGTCCACGAGGTC
>JALYLP010000172.1 GCA_030774195.1 Actinomycetota bacterium
AGCTGCATGCTGGCCGATGCGGCCGCGGCCGGCGTGCAGGCGTGTCTTCACAAACCGGACGGCTTCGGGATGGCGCTGCACTACCTCCTGCAGGTCCCCGGCGTTCGCGGCGGGGTGGTGGTCGTCGGCGATCGCATCGGGGTCGCGGGCGCCGTGGAGATCGCCGGGTGAAGACCGGGTCCGACGAGCGGGCGCGCGCGGAGGCAAAGCTCCGCGTCGAGGAGCTCCGGGCCGGGATCGAGCACCACCGCTACCGCTACCACGTCCTCGACGATCCCGAGGTGGCCGACGCCGAGTACGACGACTTGATGCGCGAGCTGCGCGAGCTCGAGGATCGCTTCCCGGAGCTCCAGACCCCCGACTCGCCGACCCAGACGGTGGGCGGTGCGCCCGCGTCGCTCTTCGCGCCGGTCGAGCACCGCGCGCCGATGCTGTCGCTCGACAACGCATTCACCTTCGAGGAGCTGGACGCGTGGGGTGCGCGGGTGGAGCGTGCCGTCGGGCAGGCCGCGCGCTTCGCGTGTGAGCTCAAGATCGACGGCGTCGCTTGCGCGCTCACCTACGAGCGGGGGATCCTCGTCCAGGCGGCCACACGGGGCGACGGGCGGGTCGGCGAGGACATCACGGCGAACATCCGAACGGTCCACGGCGTCCCCCGGAAGCTCGACGGCGACGATCCGCCAGCCGTGATCGAGGTGCGGGGCGAGGTCTACCTGCCGGTCAAGGCGTTCGAGGAGCTGAACGACCGGCTGCGCGAGGCGGAGCAACGGGTGTTCGCCAATCCGCGCAACGCGGCCGCCGGCTCGCTCCGTCAGAAGGACCCGAAGGTAACCGCGTCTCGACCCTTGCGGATGTGGGTTCACTCGTTCGGCGCGGCCGAAGGGATCTCGTTCGAGTCGCACCTCGGCTTCCTCGACTGGGCGGCGAAGTCGGGATTGCCCGTCCCACCCACCACCGAAGGGCGGGAGTCGCTCGACGGGGTCAAGGAGTTCCTGACGTACTGGGAGGAGCACCGGCATTCGGTCGATTGGGAGATCGATGGAACGGTGATCAAGGTCGATCAGACCGATCTCCAGCGGGAGCTCGGCTCAACGTCGCACGCGCCTCGTTGGGCGATCGCTTACAAGTTCCCGCCCGAAGAACGGACCGCGATCCTGCGTGCGATCGACGTGCATACCGGCCGGACGGGCAAGGTCACGCCGTTCGCCGTGCTCGAGCCCGTGTTCGTCGGTGGCGTGACGATCACGTACGCGACCCTGCACAACGAGGACGAGGTGCGGCGCAAGGACGTCCGACCGGGGGACACGGTGATCGTCCGGCGCGCGGGCGATGTGATCCCCGAGATCGTGGGGCCGGTGCTGTCCAGGCGGAAGAAAGGCGCAAGGCGCTGGAAGATGCCGGCCACGTGCAACGCGTGCGGGACACCGCTCGTCCGCCGCGAGGGCGAGGCCGATTACCGTTGTCCGAACAAGCGCGGATGCCCGTCCCAAGGGCTCGAATGGCTCTTCCACTTCGCTGGGCGCGGAGCCATGGACATCGAGCACCTCGGATACATGACGGTGATGCGTCTGCTCGAGAAGGGGCTGATCGAGGACCCCGCCGACATCTACACCTTGGACGCGGAGAAGCTCTCGCAGCTCCCCGGCTTCAAGGACCGATCGATCACGAACGTGCTCCAGCAGATCGAGGCGTCGAAGGACCGGCCGATCTGGCGGCTGCTGGTCGGTCTCAACATCCGGCACGTCGGGGAACATGTCGCGCAGGTGCTCGCTCGCGCCTTCGGGTCGATCGACGCGATCGCCGCAGCCCGCGAGGACGAGATCGACGCGGTGCCGGGGATCGGACCGGAGATCGCGGCCTCGGTCCGGGAGTGGTTCGACGAGGATGAGAACCGCCAGCTGATCGAGAAGCTGCGTGCGGCGGGCGTTCGCCTCGCCGACGAGCGGGCGGAAGCCACCGGCCCGCGTCCGCTCGAGGGGAAGAGCATCGTCCTCACCGGCGGGTTGGAGACGATCTCCCGCGAGGAAGCCACGGCGGCCGCCGAAGACGCCGGAGCTCGCGTGACGTCGAGCGTCTCGAAGAAGACGAGCTTCGTGGTTGCGGGGGAGTCTCCGGGGACCAAGCTCGCGAAGGCCGAGCAGCTCGGCGTCGAGGTGATCGACGAGCAGGAGTTCCTGCGCAGGCTCGGGCGGACGCGATGACCGCGATCGTCATCGACGGGACCGCGGCCGCCGAGGAGCTGCGAGCCCGGGTCGACGACGAGCTCCATGTGCTGCGTCTCTCGGAGGTGCGTCCTGGCCTCGGCACGGTGCTGGCCGGCGAAGATCCCGGCGCGCTCGCGTACGAGCGTCACGTCCGCCGGCTGGCGGAGGGGCTCGACTACCACTACGTGCACGAACGTCTCGCCGCCGACGTCGACGTCGCGGACGTGTTCGCGACGATCGGCAAGCTCAACGCCGATCCTCGCGTGACCGGGATCCTCGTGCTGCGGCCGCTGCCGGTCCATCTGCCGGAGGCGGACGTCAACGCGATCGTCGACCCGCGGAAGGACATCGAGGGTCAGCACCCGGAGAACGCAGGCCTGTTGGCGCTCGGGCGTCCACGCTTCGTCCCGTCCACCCCCGCCTCGTGCTTCTACCTACTCGACTCCTACGTCCGTTCGATCGGGGAAGATCCTCGCGCCTTCTACGCGGGCAAGACCATCGTCGTCGTCGGACGGTCCGCCAGCGTCGGTAAACCGGCGCAGTGGCTTGGGCTCGAGCGCGACGCCACCGTGATCGCCTGTCATAGTCGGACCGCAGCGGCGGGGCGGTTGGGCGAATTCACCCGCATGGCCGACGTGCTGATCGTGGCCGCCGGGGTGCGGGGCTTGGTGACTGGCGACATGGTCCGTGAGGGCGTCATCGCCGTCGACGTGGGTTTCCACGTCCTGAAGGACGAGGTGTCGGGCCGGACGGCGATGGTCGGCGACCTCGATTTCGACGAGGTCGCGGCGAAGGCGGCCGCGATCACCCCCGTGCCGGGCGGGGTCGGCCCGGTCACGGATGTTTGGCTCATCGGCAACTCCCTCGTCGCAGCGGCGCTCGCCGCTCGGATCGAACCTCGGTTCGGCACGAGCGGATGAGGCGCGTCTAGACTTCCCCGCCATGCCGGTCGACATCGACATCGAGCACGTCGCACGTCTCGCCCGCCTCGAGCTGACGGACGACGAGAAGGCGCGACTCAAGGTGCAGCTCGGCGTGATCCTCGAGCATGCCGCGAGGGTCGGCGAGGTCGCCGCGGAGGACATCCCGCCCACGGCGTACGCGATCGCGCGAGCGAACGTCGTGCGCGACGACGTGCCCGAGCCCTCGCTCCCCGTAGAGGAGGCGCTCCGCAACGCGCCCGATCGCGAGGGAGACCGCGTGAAGGTTCCGCGCATCACGGAGATCGGATCGTGACGGATCTCTGCGACCTGACGGGCGCTGGGCTCTCGGCGAAGCTCGCGAGCGGCGAAGTCTCGGCCGTCGAGATCCTGGAGTCGTCCTTGGGGCGTGCGGACGCGATCGACGATCGCGTCGGCGCGTTCCTGACGCGGACCCCGGAGCTCGCGCACGAGCGGGCGGAGGAGCTGGACGTGTACCGCGCGACGGGGGCCCCGCTGTCGCCCGTCGCCGGCATCCCAACGGCGCTCAAGGACGTCTTCACCACGAACGGCGTCCGGACGACGTGTGCGTCGCGCATCTTGGAGAACTACGTGCCGCCCTACGACAGCACGGCGTGGGCGCGGCTGTCCGGTGATGGCGCCGTGCTCGTCGGCAAGACGAACTGCGACGAGTTCGCGATGGGCTCGTCCAACGAGAACTCGGCGTTCGGGGCCGTCCACAACCCGTGGGATCCGGCGCGCGTCCCCGGCGGCTCCAGCGGCGGCAGCGCCGCCGCGGTCGCCGCCGGGGAAGCCGTGTGGGCCCTCGGGACCGATACCGGCGGGAGCGTCCGTCAGCCTGCGTCGCTGTGCGGGGTCGTGGGGCTGAAGCCGACGTACGGCCTGATCAGCCGGTACGGCCTGATCGCGTTCGCATCCTCGCTCGACACGGTCGGGACGCTGACGCGGAGCGTGCGGGACGCCGCGACGCTGCTCTCGGCCCTCGGCGGGAAGGATCCGCGCGACGCCACGAGCCTGGACGTCGACCGGCTCGACTACACCGAGGGCCTCGACGACGGTGTGTCGGGCCTCCGGATCGGCGTGATCGCCGAAGCGTCCGGCGAAGGGGTCGAGCCGGGCGTCCGAACGGCCGTGGAGGCCGCAGTCGAACGGCTGGCGGCCATCGGTGCCGAGGTCGCGGAGGCCCATCTGCCACATGCTGAGTACGCGTTGTCCGCGTACTACTTGATCGCTCCGAGCGAATGTTCCTCGAACCTCGCGCGATACGACGGCGTCCGGTACGGGTTCCGAGCGGGGGAAACACACGCCGACACGATCGCGATGATGTCCGAGACGCGCGGACAGGGCTTCGGCGCCGAGGTCAAGCGCCGGGTGATGCTCGGCACATACGCGCTGTCTGCCGGGTACTACGAGGCGTACTACGGACAGGCGCAGAAGGTCCGGACGCTGATCATCCGCGACTACGAGGCTGCCTTCGAACGCTTCGACGTGCTCGTGTCGCCGACGTCACCGACGACCGCGTTCCTGATCGGCGCGAAGGTGGACGATCCGATGGCGATGTATCTGAACGACATCTTCACGATCCCGGCCAACCTCTCCGGGATGCCGGCGGTCAGCGTCCCGTGCGGCTTCGATGACCAGGGCCTCCCGGTCGGTCTGCAGCTGACCGCTCCGGTGCTGGGCGAGCGGACGCTGTTGCGGGCGGCCTCAGCCCTCGAAGCCGAGCTCGGGCTCGACCTTCGCCCGCCGATCCTCGCCTGAGGATCGGTCGCGGGCCGCGCCGGCCGCCGAGACGATCAGGGCGACGCTCGCGAGGATCGCCGCCGCGGCCACCAGGGTCTGCGCGGTGATCGGCTCGTGGAGGACGAGCCACCCCAAGAACACGGCGACCACGGGGTTCACGTACGCGTACGTGCTCACGAGCGATGTGCGCGCCACCCGGAGCAACCACAGGTAGCACGAAAGCGTGAGCAACGATCCGAACACGATCAGGTAGAGCAGAGCGAGCGCGGACCCGCGCGAGACCTGCGACGGATGCAGGTCGCCGAGCTGTCCGGCGAACAGCGCGACGAGCCCGATCGCGACGCCACCCGCGAGCTGCTGCATCCCGCTCGACTGCAACGGGTCGTCCGCGATCGGCGCGCCCCGCTGATACAGCGAGCCGCACGCCCAGGACAATGACGCGACGACCGCTACCAGCAACCCGAGCATGGTGACGTGTCCCGCGACCTGCGCGCCGACGAGCAGCGCGGCGCCCCCGAACCCACCGAGGAGCCCGACGACGACGCGGATCCCGAGGGGTGCGCTCCGAAGGAGGACACGGTCGATCAAGGCGATCCAGATGGGGACGAGCGCGATGATCAGTGCGACGATGCCGGTGTCCACCCCGAGGTGCTCCGCGACGGCGACCGAGCCGTTGCCGCCCAGGAGCAGCAGGAAGCCGACGACGGCGGCCGAGCGCCACTGACTCGCGGTGGGTCGGCGCCACCTACCTCGGATCCGGCTCCAGCCCATGAGGATCGCCCCGGCCAGGCAGAACCGGATCGCGGGGCCGACGAGCGGCGGGAGCGTCTGGTTGGACCGGTCGATCGCGAGGTACGTGGTGCCCCAGAAGAAGTACACGATCCCGAGACCGGTCCAGATCCGTGCCGCGCTGGGTGAGCTCGGCTCGGACATCCGCCCAGGATACGGGTGGGAAGTCGTTCGATAGGCTGTCCCGGCCATGGCTTCGTGGGAGACGGTGATCGGGCTCGAGTGTCACGTCGAGCTCAACACCCAGACCAAGATGTTCTGCGGGTGCCGCAACGTCTTCGGGGCCGAACCCAACACGAACACCTGCCCCGTCTGTATGGGACATCCCGGATCCCTGCCGGTCCCGAACGCCGAGGCGATCCGTCGCATCGTGAAGATCGGCCTCGCCTTGGATTCTGCGATCGCGGCCCACTCGCTGTTCCACCGGAAGAACTACTTCTATCCGGACATGCCGAAGAACTACCAGATCAGCCAGTACGACCTCCCGATCTGTGTCGGGGGGCATCTCGATATCGATCTCGCGGACGGGTCGACGAAGCGGATCGGGATCACCCGTGTGCACATGGAGGAGGACACCGGGAAGACGACCCACGGGTCGGAGTCGGGGCGCATCCACGAGGCCCAGTACGCGCTGATCGACTACAACCGCGCCGGCGTGCCGCTCGTCGAATGCGTGAGCGAGCCGGACATGCGCACGCCGGAAGAGGCGGCGGCGTACCTCCGCGAGCTCCGGGCGACGCTCGAAGTGCTGGACGTCTCCGACGTCAAGATGGAAGAGGGGTCGCTGCGCTGCGACGGCAACATCAGCATCCGCCCGCCCGGGTCCGAGATCCTGGGAACGAAGGTCGAGATCAAGAACATGAACTCGATCCGGTCCCTCGAGCGGGCGCTCCTCTACGAGACGCAGCGACAGATCCAGGCGCTGGAGGCGGGGGAGCAGCTGGTGCAGGAGACCCGGCACTGGGACGAGGGGTCCGGCATGACGATCTCGATGCGATCCAAGGAGGAGGCATTCGACTACCGGTACTTCCCCGAACCGGACATCCCCCCCCTGGAGCCATCGGACGGATGGGTCGAGGAGATCCGAGCGACCCTCCCTGAGCTCCCCCGTGCCCGACGCGCGCGCTACGAAGCGCTGGGTGTGCGGTCCGAGGTCGTCCGCGTGCTCGTTGCCGACCGAACCTCCGTCATGCTCTTCGAGGGAGCGG
>JALYLP010000173.1 GCA_030774195.1 Actinomycetota bacterium
CCCGTAGCCGATCGCGAGCGCCGCGCCCCCCAAAGCGAGCACGGCGACCGGCCACCATCGTCCGACGAGTGGCGCCGCTGCGAGGAACGCGTGCACGCCCCGGCCAACCGCGTCCTTGAGCGGCGCAGGGACGTGCTCCCGGACCAACCGCTCGATCGAGGCGACGACCTCGGCACCGATCAGGCTTGCGGAGACCGGCTCGGCCGGCGGCACACCGAACGTCGGATCGTAGGGCAGCCAGCCAACCTGCGGGTAGTAGACCTCGACCCAGGCGTGCGCGTCGGACTGGCGGACCTCGAAGTACCCGGTGAGCGGGTTGCGCTCCCCGGGTCCATACCCGGTCACGATCCTCGTCGGGATGCCGTCCGCGCGGAGCAGTACCGCCATCGCGCTCGCGATGTGCTCGCAGAAGCCCCGTCGGGTCTCGAACAGGAAATGGTCGACCGCGTCGACCCCTGCAGGCTCGCGCGGGACCGAGAGGTCGTAGCGCGTGTGCTCCTGGATCCATGCCTGGACGCGGACGACCGCTTCCTCCTCGCTGTCGGCGTTGCCGACGATCTGCGCCGCCAGGTTGCGGTCCCGCTGCGGGAGCTCCGCGGGGAGCTGCAGGTATCGGGCAAGCGACCGCGCGCCGGTGTTCGGCGGGGGCAGCAGCCGCAACAGCGGCGCCGGCACGACGGGCACCTGCGACACGACCGAGTACACGATCCCTTCGTCCAGCAGGAACGACGAGCGGATCGAGCTGTACCGGTCCATCTGCAAGCCGCTGCCCGGGAAGTAGATCTTCTCCGCGCGCGCGGCCGCGAACAAGACGTTCGGCTGCGCCTGCGACACGTAGAAGGTCTGGACGATCTCGTTGGAGAACGGCGGTGGAAGCGGGGCCTCCATCCGCGGATACCGTGGTTCGAAGGACTGCGTATCGGCGTCGAGGCTGAGAGCGGAAGAGCGGGTGTCGGACGCGGTCCAGAGCGAGCCGTCGTACGTGTCGAACGCCTCCGCACGCCAGAGCTCGGGCTGATCGGCCCGGACCCGGAACACGATCTGGTCCGACAACGCGCCCCGCGCTCGGAGGTCCATGACTGAGCTGAACCCCGGATAGCCGAGCGGAGCGAAGTCCACGACGCCGTCGCCGCCGGCACTCGGGAGCCCCGGGTTCGAAACGGCGTCGTTCGAGGAAGAAGTCGGCGTTCGATGCCCGAGCGTGAACGGAGGCGTCCGGACGAGGGATGCGGGAAGCCTCGGCAT
Source organism: Actinomycetota bacterium (assembly GCA_030774195.1). Lineage (GTDB taxonomy): Bacteria > Actinomycetota > UBA4738 > UBA4738 > HRBIN12 > AC-51. The sequence continues at coordinate 1,246 of JALYLP010000173.1, forward strand.
CGCGAGGAAGACCGCGCTCCCGAGGGAGAGGGCGGCGATACCGGCGACGACCACCGAACGGACGCCCGCGAAGCGCGGTGGCGGACCTTCAACCGTCGTCCGGATCGAGAGCGGTACGGCGTGGGGGTCTGTCCGAGGCGCGGCCGACAGCCAGAGCCACGCAGCGGCCAGCGCCGCCCACAGACCCAAGACCCACACGAACGAGGTGGTGAGCGCCAGCGCTCCGGCGGCCGCGATCAGGGTCGTGGACGACGTCATCGAGAACGCGAGGTCGCGTCGCCGCGGAACGTCGAACGCGTGGAGGACCTGGACCCACAGGAACAAGCCGGCGAGCGGGATACGTGCGTCATCGACCGTGGTGATGGACCGGACGCTCTGAAGGAACCCCATCGTGGCGACGACGAGCCCCATCGCCAGCAGGACCTTCAGCGCGACGCTCGGTCGGGCTCGGCGGACGTACGAGAAGGCGTAGCCGGCCGGCGCGAGGATGAGCGCAGTCACGGCGACCGCGCCGGTCACCGCGCCCTGCAACGTCAAGGCGATGATGCCGACCTCGACCGCCAGGGCGACGACCACGCGCATCGCGATCGAGTCTTCGGGCGCGGCCGGTGAACGTCTCGCGATCTTCATGCTCGGACCCCCTGGCGCGACATCGCCTCCGCGAGGTCGTCCGCCGGCCCCCATCGGCGAACGTCGGCGCCGGCCGCGGCCAACCCCTCAGCCACGCGGGAGCCGTCGACCGCGGCCGGCTCCGCGAGGACGCAGACGACCCGGGGCACGAGCTGCACCAGCCGGCGGACGTCGCCGTACAACCCAGGGCGCTCCCGTTGGCCCCAGACGGGAAGCGCGATGACGACCGTCTGGATCCCCCGAAGGTCCTCCGGGCCGAGTCCTCCCAGCACCGCCTCGAGCGGAACACCGCTCGGTTCCAGCTTCGCCAGCCACCGGAACATCTCCGACCGGTCGGCGCGCGGGAGCACGTCGATGCCCAGGCC
>JALYLP010000174.1 GCA_030774195.1 Actinomycetota bacterium
CGGCCTCTGCCAGGAACGTCGCGTGCATCGCCGCGTTGTCCATCCCCAGGCCCGTCCACGGGTCCTGGTACATCGACGCATCGCCGACGAGTGCCCAGCCCGGTCCGGTGGGAACCTTGACCACCGACGGCCTCGGACCGCACGCCCAAAGACGGCCGGACCACGCGGCCTTCTCGACACGACCGGCGATGAAGGGATGGTGTGCCACGCGATCCTGGAAGGCACGATCGGAGTCCGTGCGCACCGATCGGTAGTCGTCCAGGTTCAGCGACAAGGCGACGCACGCGAGCCCTCCGTCGCTCGGGAAGACATAGACGAGCTCGTCGTCTCCGAGCGAGAACTCGGGTCCGTCCGGGTCCCCGTTCGTCCCTTCCAACCCCTCGATGTAGCGGTAGTACATCGCTCGCGATGGCGGGATCTCGTCCTGAAGCGGAGCCCCCACGAACTGGGCGACGCGGGAGGCGTGCCCGTCGGCTCCGATCACCAGCCGAGCGCGGATCAGCCGTGTACCGGACCCGTCCGCGATCACCCCTCCGAGCACCCGGTTTTCGTCTCGCTCGATCGCTCGAAGCGGCGTGGCCTCCCTGACTTCCACGGTCGGTTCGCGCCGCGCCCGTTCGACGAGAACCCCATCGAGGGGCTCCCGGCGCGCGCGTTCGACGAGGATCGCGTCCAACGGCTCCCGACGAACGGACAGATTGAACCCGACCTCGCCCGGGGTCTGCGGCGGATCGATCGTGTACGAGCCGTCGATCGCATCCGCGTTGTACTCGCGGACCAGGCGAGGGGGGCCGAAACTGAGGACCTCCTCGAGGACGCCGAGACGCCGCAGTACACCGACGCATCCCTCACCCCGGAAGAAGTGGGTGGAGAGGGTGCCGCTCGGAAACGTCGCGCGATCGATCACCAGGACCTGCCGTCCATCTTGACCGAGGAGTGCCGCAAGGACCGAACCGGCGACCCGAGCTCCGACGATCAGGACATCAACGCCTTGTTCGACCACGATAGGCTACGCCGGTTGCTCGCGAAGGGCCAAGCTGCGTCGCTCCTCGAGCTCGTCGAGCACGGCTCGGCCGCACCGTGCTTCGGTGGTCCGGCTAGGCTGGAGCCCCGTGCCGAACGTTCGATCGCAACATCAGGTCGGCCACGGAAGCGTCTGCCTGCAGGCCGTCGTTACGTGTGGGCCGAGGCCCGCCCTCAAGGGGACGAAGCCAGGCGGCTCGCGAGCTTCCTCAGATCCACCAGCCCGTCGCGTGCCTCTGCTTCCCAATCGGAGAACGCCGGGTGGTCGCGCTGCTCCAGGAACCAGAGCGTCAGTTGCAGCAGCCGCAGTCCGTGGAAGACCTCCAGGTATCGCTCATGCCCGGGGGGCAATGGCCGGACAGCGCGGTATCCGCGCAGCAACCCTCCGCGAAGGGCGGCGTAGTCTCGCCTTCCCCGAAGCTCGCTCAATGTGACGGCGAGGTCGTAGACGAAATGACCCCAACCACAGTCGTCGAAGTCGATCGCGCGTACCCGCCCGCGATGGAAGAGGTAGTTTTCCTGGTGGAGATCGGCGTGGATGAGGCCGAAGACATCCGGTCCGGTGCCAAGCTCTTGTCGCGCGTGCTGCACCAAGTCCATCACGGCTTCCACGATCGAAACCGCCTTCGAACCGAACTGGCCGCCCACCGCGCTGGCTACATACGCTGTCACCTCGGTGGTGAGATCTCCTATCCGCCAGCGCTCGAAGCCCGCCGGTGGCGCGAAGTCAAGCGCTTGGTCGTGGAGCCGCGCGATGAACCGGCCGACGCGCTCCAGGTGCCACGTCGTCAGACCCGCGTCGAGGAATCTCCCCGGACCCCAGCGGAAGAGCACGCAGACCCTTGGCGCGGGTACGCCCTCGGCCTCGGTGACAGTGAGTAGCGACCCATCGGCGGTCGGCACCGGTTCGGGCACCGCCAGCCCTGTATCGCGCCGCAGGGCGGAGATCCAGACCGTTTCCGACCTCACTTCCGCCATGCTTCTGGGGGGATGGAAGGGGCTGCCGGTCGTGCGGTGGATACGCAGCACGTATCGTTCCCCGCTCGGTGTATCGACCCGGAAGGTGGTGTTCTCGGAGTGGGTGAGCGGCACCAGCCGCGCACGCTGGAGCGGGTACTCCGCGAGGGCATCCTCCGCCAGTCGACGGAGGCGGCCGAGTTGGCCTCGGAAGCTCAAGGTCTCGAACGTCTGCATCGCCCACTCCGATCCGTCCGCGCACGAGGCGACGCGCGCATCAGATATGTGCAACCAATAGCAGAGTCACTCCCGTCCCGTAGTTCCGGCGCCGGTCTACGCTGGATCCGTGCCGACCGTGTACGACCTGAGCCTGGAGCAACTGACCGACCGACTCGTCGCGTGGGGCGAACCGGCGTTCCGAGCGAAGCAGGTCTGGACGCAGCTCTGGAAGCGCGCGACCACCTACGAGCAGATGTCGGACATCTCGCCTGTGCTCCGGAGACGCCTGACTGCCGAGCTCGCACTCGGTGTTGAGGTCCGTCGTCGGGCCCGTTGACCATGACCTCGGTGGTCGCGACTTCCCTTCTCTACATCCGGCCACCCGCGGTTTGCGGCGCGGCTTCATCCGGGGAAGGATTCGAGAGTGGAGATTCCCGAGGTCCGGTACGCACGAAACGGAGACGTCTCGATCGCCTATTCGGTCGCGGGCGAGGGCTCGATCGACCTGGTATACGTCCCCGGATACATCTCGCACGTCGAGTACATGTGGGAGGGAGAACGCTCGGCGAGGTTCCTACGCCGCCTCTCCTCCTTCTCGCGACTGCTGCTCGTGGACCGTCGTGGGACCGGTCTGTCCGACCGACTCTCGCCCAACGATCTGCCGCCTGTGTCGCGTTAGCGAAGTAGCTTGACAGGTAACGGGATGAATGGGATGATGGCGTGTGCCCGCAGCCGCGCCCGCGCTGAACGTTTCGGCTCAGGATCTTGCGACGCTTCGCTCATGGTCACGATCGGCCGTGATCGAGGCCGCTCTTGCCGAACGCGCGCGGATCGTCGCTTGTGCTGCCGAGGGCCTCGCCAACGCCCAGATCGCCGAGCGACTCGGCGTCTCCCGCCCGACGGTGATCCTGTGGCGGGGCCGCTACGCAGAGGGCGGCATCGATGCTCTCGCGGATCGGCACCGATCGGGGCGACCGCGTGAGATCGATCAGCACATGCGTCTCGACATCGTCGCCCGCACGCTCGCCGGACCCCCCAAGCGCCTGGGCGTCACCCACTGGTCCACGCGCCTGCTCGCCTCACAGGTGGGCGTGTCCAACTTCACCGTGTCGAAGATCTGGCGCGAGTACGGACTCAAACCCCACCGGACGCAGACGTTCAAGTTCTCCACCGATCCCGAGCTCGTGGAGAAGATCCGGGACATCGTCGGGCTCTACCTGAACCCGCCCGAGCATGCGGTGGTGCTCTGCATCGATGAGAAGAGCCAGATCCAGGCGTTGGATCGGACCCAGCCGATCCTGCCGCTACGCCCGGGCCTTGCCGAGCGCCGCACCCACGACTACCTCCGCCACGGCACCGCGACGCTGTTCGCCGCGCTCGAGGTCGCGACGGGAAAGGTCACCGAGGAGTGTTTCGAGCGTCACCGCCACCAGGAGTTCCTCCGGTTCCTCAAGCGGGTCGCCAAGGCCTATCCACGAGGGCACCTGCACATCGTGCTCGACAACTACGGGACCCACACCCACCCGGTCGTGAACGCGTGGCTCGAGCGACACCCGCGGATCCATCTTCACTTCACCCCCACCGGAGCGAGCTGGCTGAACATGGTCGAGATCTTCTTCGGGATCATCACCAAGCAAGCCATCCGCAGGGGGCAGCTTCGCACCCGTCAGAGAGCTGGTTCAGGCGATCCGCCGATCATCGACCCTTGGAACGAGCGGTGCGAACCGTTCGTGTGGACCAAGGGGGCATACGAGCTGATCACAAGGACGATGCGTAAAAAGACTTCACCCACGCGACACTAGTATCAGGCATACGAGCTGTTCCTCGCGCTGTTGCGGTGGATCTCTTACGCCTCAGGGGTTCGAAGCGACCCTCGCCGGTCTCGAGGAACTCAACGATGCCGATGGCGCCCGCCTCGGCGAACAGCTTTATGTCCCCCGCTGCGACGACCCGCCACCAGCATTATGAAGGTGGACCCTACGGGTCGACCTTCCGTCGCGCAGGAGCTCGGGTCTCTTCCAGGTTGGTGCGAAGAGATGGTCGGCTGGATCACCCGCCGGTCGTCGTTTACAAAAAGACGCTCCATGTCTAGGATACGGGAGCCCTAACGAGAGAGGGAGGGCGTATGCAGGAGGAACATTCTCGCGCATGGACACAGCGTCGGTATCCGATCTTGCGGTCACGCGTCTCCCCGAGGTTAGACTCGCCCTTCGAAGCGCGAGAGAGACCGGTCACGACCGCCGCACGTGTGCTCCGAGCGAGATCTCGATACGGCGCGAGCGGAGCAACCGCGCCCTGACGCGCCGCGCTCGGGGGCGTCATCAGGTATGTCGATCTCGAGGAAGACCATCATCGTCATCGAACGCACCGTGCTCGCTCGCGGTGAGATCATCATCTCGCCGCTCATGCTCGGATGTCTCCTCGATCGTTTCATGCAGAGGCGGCACGAGGAGGATGGGGTGTTTCCAGCGGCTCGCAACGATTGACCGCCGCGAACGACAGGTCCTCCTACCCCGGGCCGCGGGATCCGGCAAGGCGGACATCGCTCACTCCCGGGGTGATCAGCAGGGAGACCGCGCGGACGCATGTCCAAGCACATCCTCGCGAAGGTTGGGCTCCGCTCTCGACCGGATGCGGTGGCGTTCGCTCGTCGTGTCGGGCCAGGGGAAAGTCCTTGCGCGAAGGCCGCGCGGACGGCGACGCTCGATAGCGAAGGCACGGCCGTAACCGCATGGTCCTCGACGGAGCGGCGAGATGATGGCGCGATGCGACAGTATCCCGATCATCAGCGGAAAACCGATTGCGTCCTCGGCACGAAGGTCGCTACCGTGATGGGCGTCGTTCTCGCTGGCGGCCTAGGAACCCGATTCCACCCGGTTACGAAGATCGTCAACAAGCACCTACTCGATGTCTATGACGAGCCCATGATCTTCTATCCCATCCGCGCGCTAGCTCGCGCCGGCATCGAAGACGTGGTGATCGTGACCGGTGATGACATCGCACAGTTCAAGGATCTCCTCGGTGATGGCGGATCGTTCGGGGTACGGCTACGATACGCATATCAGCAAGGTGAGCGAGGCATCGCCGACGCTCTGTTGAAGGCGAAGGGTTTCGTGGACGGCACGAACGTCATCACGATCCTCGGTGACAACATCTTCCAAGAGGATCTCACTCAGTACGTTGAGGCGTTCGAACGCCAAGGGGGCGGAGCGAAGATCCTCCTCAAGGAGGTATCAGACGAGGAC
>JALYLP010000175.1 GCA_030774195.1 Actinomycetota bacterium
CGGCACGCCGGGCACCGAGCTCGGCGACGATCACCTCGGTGTCCGGCGGAGCGCCCAGGAACGTCAGCGGCACGCCGACCTCGTTGTTGAACGATCCCGGACTCGCGTGCACGCGGAACCGCGTCGAGACCACGGCACCGGTCATGTCTTTCGTCGACGTCTTCCCGTTCGCTCCCGCGATCGCGACGACCGTTCCGTCGAACCGTCGTCGCTCGTCTGCGGCGAGGCGCAACAGCGCGTCCGCGGTCGAGGCGACCTGGATCTTCGGCGTCGGAGCGTCCGCGCCCTCGCGCACGAGGACCGCGACGGCGCCGCGGGCGACCGCGTCCAGGACGAACCGGTGCCCGTCGGTCCGTTCGCCCTCGAGCGCGACGAACAATGATCCCGGACCAGCCTGCCGCGAGTCGGTCGTCACCGAGGAGATGTCGAGGTCGTCCCCGGTGAGCTCACCCTCGACGGCGGCCGCGACGCTCGCGAGGGGCCGTGGCTTCACGCCCCCTCCAGGAGCGAGCCGAGCTCGTCCCGGGCGATCGACCGGTCGTCGAACGGTAGTGCGGTCCCGGCCACCTCTTGGTTCGGCTCGTGACCCTTGCCCGCGATCAGCACGATGTCACCCGGCTTCGCCTCCCGGACGGCCAGACGGATCGCAGCGCGTCGGTCCGGCTCGACGACGTAGTCCCCGCCGCCCGCGACCGCCCCCGGGACGATCTCCCCGATGATGGCAAGCGGGTCTTCGGAACGAGGGTTGTCCGTGGTGATCACCGCGAGGTCCGCGGACGACGTCGCGGCCCGCCCCATCGGAGCACGCTTCGCCCGGTCGCGGTCGCCGCCACAGCCGAACACGACGATCACGCGGCCGGCGGCCAGCGAGCGTGCGCCCCGGAGCACGACCCGGATGCTATCCGGCGTGTGCGCGTAATCCACCACCACCAGGAACTCTTGTCCTGCATCGATGGTCTCCATCCGACCGGGGACGTCGCGCACGCCCTGGAGCGCCGCCGCAGATGCCTCGAGGGAGATCCCCACCTCCCGCCCCGAGCCCATCGCGGCGAGGCAGTTCCACACGTTGAAGCGTCCGAGCAGCGGCGACCGGACCTCGACCCCCTCCACCCGGAAGGAGATGCCGCGGGCGTCGACGGCCACGTCGGACGCCCGGAGGTCCGCATCGCGGTCGACCCCGTACGTCACCATGGGGATCGCCGCACGCCCGATGAGCCGACGCGCCGAGGGATCGTCGGCGTTGAGGACCCCCCGGACGGCATGGTCCGGCGTGAAGAGAGCCGCCTTCGCCTCCAGGTACGTCTGCATCGTGCTGTGGTAGTCGAGGTGGTCCTGGGAGAGGTTCGTGAAGACCGCTACGTCGAACACGATCCCGTCGACGCGGTGCTGGGCCAGCGCGTGCGAGGACACCTCCATAGCGACGATCCGGACCCCGGCCGAACGCATGCGGGCCAGCAACCGGTGCAGGTCCGGCGCCTCGGGTGTGGTGCGGGCGAGCTCGACAGGTTTGCTGTTGATCCGCGCACCGTTCGTCCCGACGACGCCCGCCGGGGAGCCCGCGGCGCGGATGATTGCCTCGAGGAGGTACGTGGTCGTCGTCTTGCCGTTCGTGCCCGTGATCCCGATCGTCGTCATGGCCTTCGCCGGCCAGCCGAAGATCACCGAGGACATCGGACCGATCGCTCCGCGGACCGACGGAACCAAAGCCTGCGGAGCGTCCACCGCGAGCCACCGCTCCACGACGATCCCGCCGGCACCGGCCGCGAGCGCCTCCGGGGCGAAGCGATGGCCGTCGACGTGATCGCCGGCGATGCAGAAGAAAAGCGAATCCGGCGCCACCGCCCGGGAGTCGTACGAGGCGTCGGTGAGGAGACGCCCATCGTCACCTCGTACCTCTGCTCGGACCGCGGCCGCCGCGTCGCTGAGCGTGACGGCGGGAAGGGGAAGCTCCACCGCCGGCGAGCCTACACGCCGGCCGGCGGGGGTCATGGCACGGGCATCGCGTGCGGAGGGAGCGACACGGCGGGGGCGGCCTCGATCCCGAGTCGTTGGATCGCGTAGCGGGCCACCTCTTGGAACACCGGCGCCGCCGCGACGCCTCCGTACACGGTTCGTGGCTCATCGATGATGACCGCGACGACGACGCGCGGCCGGGATGCCGGCAGGAAGCCGATGAACGAGGCCACGTATCGACTGACGTAATGGCCGCTCGGATCCAGCTTCTTGGCGGTCCCTGTCTTCCCGGCCACCTGGTATCCCTGGATCTGCGCGGACACGCCGGTCCCGTCCTGCACCACGTAGGCGAGCATCTGCGTGAGGGTGCGCGTGGTGGGCGGTCGAAGCACCCGCCGGCTCGCCGACGGAGGGACATCATGACGAACGCCGTCGGGTCCGATCGTCGCGTCGATCAAGCGCGGCTGCACCCACGTCCCGCCGTTCGCGATCGTCGCGTACACGCTCGCCATCTGGAGCGGCGTGACGGCCACGCCGGCGCCGAACGACACGGTCGCCCGAGTGAGATCGGACCACTGCCCGGTCGGCATCAACCCCGCCGCCTCGCCCGGGAACCCGATCCCGGTCGGGGTTCCATAGCCGAATCGGGCGAAGGTCTGCTCCATCGTCCGGTTCCCGGTCCGGTCCGCGACGAGCGACGCGCCGACGTTGCTCGAGTGCGCGATGATGTCGCCGAGCGTCATCGCCTCCGTGCCGTGAGGCTCGGCGTCATGGATCGTGTAGCCCTCGACCCGGCGCGTCCCGGGGACCTCGAAGCGCTCGGTCGGGGTGACGGCACCCGATTCCAAAGCCGCCGCCGCCGTGATCGTCTTGTTGACGCTCCCCGGCTCCCAAGTGTCCGTGACCGCCCGGTTGACGAAGCGCGTGCTGTCGGCCGAGGCGAACGAGTTCGGATCGAACCACGGGTACGACGCCATCGCGTAAACATCGCCGGTGTGCGGATCCAGGACGACGATCGTGCCACCCTTCGCATGGTTCTGCTGGACGGCCAATCGCAGGTACGCCTGGGCTTGGAACTGGAGATCTCGGTCGATCGTGAGGACGACGCTGCTTCCCGGTTGGGGATCTTGGACGACCTGTTGGCCGCCGGCGATCTCCTGGCCTTGGGCGGAAAGCTCTACGGTGCGCTCCCCGGGTGAGCCCGCTAGGAGCTGGTCGTACTGGCGCTCGAGCCCCGTCGTCCCGACCCCATCGACGTTCACGAACCCCAGGACCTGGGGCGCCACGGGTCCCGCCGGGTAGTAGCGCTTGGCCACCGGCAGGAGGCCGATCCCGGGCAGGTGTAGGTCGGTGACGTGCTGCGCGACGTCCGCATCGACCTGGCGTTCGATGTAGGCGAACGTCCCCGGCGACGACAGCGCAGCGCGGACGTCCTTCTCTTTCAGCCCCAGGACCCGTGCGATCTGCGCGGCTTCGGTCGCGGCGTCGACCACGAGGCTCGGGTTCGCGTAGACGTCGCGGGCCTCGAGCGTGAGCGCCATCGGCACGCCGCTGCGATCGAGCATCTCCCCGCGCAGGGCCGGGAGGGGTTCGGTGTGCACCCGTTGGGTCGATCCGAGCTCCGCGTAGGTCCCCGATTCCCGCACCTGGAGCACCGCGAGCCTGAGCACGATGCCGGCCATCGCGAGCATCACCGCAACCAACAAGACCACCAGACGATGCACGGGAGGGCGCTTCACGCGCCGAGCCCAGACGGATCCGACGGGACGCGAAGGATCACCACGCGCTCGGGCATCACCATCCCTTTGCTCCGCGCCCAGCGCATCACGCGCGACGGCGCGGAGGCCGCAGCCACGTCCTCGCGCAGCGACTGCTGCCGCTGGGTGAGCGCGCCGAGCTGCTGGCGGAGGTCGTCCGAACGGAAGCTGGCTTGGACCGCAAGGGCCGAGAGCGACACGATCCCGACGATCATCGCGGTCACGATGACGGCCGTCATGACCCAGAACGGGGGGGTCCCGCGGCGCGCCCGCGCCCGATGGTTCGGGGAAGGAATGGCGCGGGGGCGCGCCGCGGGGGTGCGGGAGGGGTCCGCACGCTTCGGAGCTGGCGAGACAAGGCTGCGAGCCGGGGCACTCATGCTGCTTCCCTGGCCGCTTCCCGGGTGGAGCGTTCGGCCGCACGCAACTTGGCGCTCCGGGCGCGCGGGTTGCGCGCCCGCTCGGCCGCGCTCGCCACGAGCGGTTTCTTCGTGAGGACGTCGAGACGGTCGTCATCGAGGAACGCGCGCTTCACGATCCGGTCCTCCAGCGAGTGGTACGAGATGACGACCACGCGGCCACCGGGCCCGAGGAGCCCTGCCGCGGGAGGCAGGGCCGCGGTGAGCTCCTCGAGCTCCCGGTTGACCGCGATGCGGAGCGCCTGGAACGTGCGTCGCGCGGGGTGGGGGCCCCCCGGGCGCTTCCCAACGGCGCTCACGACGATGCTGGTGAGTTGGTCGGTCGTTCGGATCGG
>JALYLP010000176.1 GCA_030774195.1 Actinomycetota bacterium
ACGTCGACGAGGTCGACGTCGAGACGCCCGCGGGTCTCCGTCACGTGACCGTGCATCTCGACGGTCCGCGCGTTGTGCGCGCGACCGTCCAGATGGGGACACCGAACTTCACGAAGGCGGCGATCCCGATGTTCGGCCCGGCCTGGGAGACGTTCCTCGGCCAGCCGTTCGATGTCGGGGGCGGGCTGACGTTCCCGGCCTCGGCGTTGAGCATGGGCAACCCGCATCTGGTCGTGTTCGTGGACGAGGATCCGGATCGCTACCACCTGGAGCACATCGGACCGGCGCTCGAGCATCACGAGTTCTTCCCCGAACGGACGAACGTCGAGCTCGTCCGGGTCGCCGACGGCGATGTGCGCGTCCGCGTGTGGGAGCGCGGCGTCGGCGAGACGCTCGCGTGCGGGACCGGGGCCTGCGCGGTCGTGGTAGCTGCGAACGAAGCCGGGCTGACCCCACCCGAAGTCACCGTCTCGTTCCGCGGAGGTCCGCTCCACGTGGAGCGATGCGAGGACGGGCGGGTGCTGCTCGGGGGTCCGGTGAGCCACGTGTACGACGCCGTGGCCGACCCCGCCGAGCTTCGGTGACCGTGGGCGACCCGGCGACGACCGGTCGTTCGGCAGTGACCTCGCGGTACGCTCACACGATCGACCCGACGAGACGAGGGAGATGACGGGCATCCACCGCTCACCCGGGATGCGGGGCGTCGCACCGTACCCCTTCGAGGAGCTCGATCGACGCGCAGCGCAGGCAGCGGCGGAGGGCCGCGAGCTGATCGACTTCGGCGTCGGAGATCCTCGCGAGGACACGCCTGCGTTCATCCGCGACGCCCTCATCGACGCGCTGGGGCCGCTGTCGAGCTATCCGCGCGCCGCCGGTCTGCCGGAGCTCCGCGACGCCATCGCGGCCTGGGTCGAGCGACGGTTCGGGGCGTCGGTGGATCCCGACACGGAGATCCTGCCGATCCTCGGATCCAAGGAGATCGTGTTCTCGCTCGCGCAGCTCGTGGTCGATCCTACGCGGGGCAAGGACGTGGTGATCACGACGTCGCCGGGCTATCCGATCCCCGAGCGGGGAGCGCGCTTCATCGGCGGCGAGGTCGTGCGGGCGCCCCTCGAAGAGGATCGAGGGTTCCTGCCCGATCTCGACGGGATTCCCGATGACGTTTGGTCCCGCGCGGCGATCCTCTGGATCAACTATCCGAACAACCCCACCGGAGCGATCGCGCCCCTCGAGTTCCTGGAGGAGGCATCGGAGCGGTGCCGGACGCACGATGTGTTGCTCGCCTCGGACGAGGCGTACTCCGAGCTGTGGTTCGGGGAGGGGCCGCCGCCCGGGGTGCTGCAGCTGTCCGACCGGACGAACGTGCTCGCGATCAACACGTTGTCGAAGCGCTCGTCGATGACCGGATACCGCAGCGGGTTCGTCGCGGGCGACCCCGGTCTGGTCGCCGATCTCAAGCGGCTGCGCCCGGCGACCGGTGTTACGCCGCAGGAGTTCATCCAACAGGCGTCGGTGGTCGCGTGGCGCGACGAGGTCCACGTCGAGGAGAACCGCGAGCGGTACCGGAAGAAGCGAGACCTCCTGCTCGACGTGTTCGAGCGACACGGGGTCCGCGTTGCGGGGAGCGTTGCCACGTTCTACCTCTGGGTGCGCGTTCCCACCCCTCAGACGTCGTACGGATGGGCGCTCGACCTCCTCGACAGGGGCGGCATCGTCGTCGCGCCGGGATCGTTCTTCGGACCCGAAGGGGAGGGCTTCGTCCGGATGGCGATGGTGCCGCCGATCGACGACTGCGCACGTGCTGCGTCGGCGCTCGACGATCTCCTCACCGAGGTCCGCACGTGAACGACGTGCTCGAGCTCGAGGAGCGGATCGAGCGCACCTGGGCGGAGATCTCTGCGGACCCGTCCGCTCCGATCGACGCGCCGGCGGTGGAGGCGACGATCGAGCTCCTGGACCGAGGATCCGTCCGGGTCGCCGAGCCGGACCCCGGAGGCGACGGATCCTGGCATGTGAACGCTTGGGCGAAACAGGCGGTCCTCCTGTACTTCCGCGTCCGCGGGCTGGAGACGACCGAAGTGGGGCCGTTCGAGTATCACGACAAGGTTCCGCTGAAGCACGGCTACGAAGCACAAGGCGTCCGGGTCGTCCCGCCCGCGACGGTTCGCTTCGGGGCGCACCTGGAACCCGGGGTCGTGCTCATGCCGAGCTACGTGAACATCGGCGCGTACGTGGGCGCCGGAACGATGGTCGACACGTGGGCGACGGTCGGCTCGTGCGCGCAGGTCGGTACGAACGTCCACCTCTCGGGCGGGGTCGGGATCGGCGGGGTCCTCGAGCCGCTCCAGGCGGTCCCGGTCGTGATCGAGGACGGCGCGTTCATCGGCTCCCGGTGCATCGTGGTCGAGGGTGTTCACGTCGGGCGTGGCGCGGTTCTCGGGGCGGGCGTGGTGCTCACCGGCAACACGCCCGTGATCGATCCGCGCGGGTCGGAGCCGGTAGAGCATCGCGGGCGCGTCCCCGACGGGGCGATCGTCGTCCCGGGGAGCCGTCCGCGATCGTTCCCGGCGGGGGAGTACGGGTTGCCGTGCGGTCTCGTGATCGGCGACCGCAGCGAAGCGACCGACGACAAGATCCGTCTCAACAACCTGCTCCGCGACGCGGGATCGTCGATGAGCTGATGCCGGACATGCGAACCACACCGCCGGCGCGTCCGACCGACCGGATCCTCGAGTCCCCGATCGCGGCGACATGGCGCTCCGTTGCGCACGAGCGCGCCGTCCTCGTCGGTGTCGGACCCGGGATCCACGAAGGGGACCTCGACGAGCTCGCGGCGCTCGCCGACTCCGCGGGCGCGGAGCCGGTCGGGCGTCTCGTCCAGAGCCGCTCGAGCCCCGACCCCCAGTTCTGGATCGGCAAGGGGAAGGTCGAGGATCTCCACCGCCTGCTCCACGCTGCCGGGG
>JALYLP010000177.1 GCA_030774195.1 Actinomycetota bacterium
GTGAGCCCGCCGAACACGGGGAACAACGGGAGTCCGCCCTTGTTCGCAACGAAGCCGGCGAGGACCGTGAGCACGAAGAGCGCACCGGCGACGCCGCCGACGAAGGCCAGCCATCGCATCTGCTGCCGCCCGTCCCCCGTCGACCGTTTGAACCGGCCTCGGATCGCAAGCACCGAGAGGAATCCACATACCAGGGCGACGACGGCCCCCAGCCCGATCATCGGGTTCGCGATCCCACGGAGCGACTCGACCCCGAGAGGGTTCTGGTAGCCGGGCACGTAGTCGCGGAGGTTGTTGAACGGCCCTGGCCGAACGACGTAGCCGAGGATCGCGGCCCCTGTGCCGCCGAGCAGACCGAAGACCGCCAGTCGCCAGCGGCGGCTCGGGGTTCTTCCATCGGGGAAGAGGAGGAAGAGCAATGGGATGAGGGCCAGCGGGTAGAGCCCGAACTCCGCCACCCAAGCGAAGACTCCTACGACGGGAACCGAGCCGAGGTTCACCCTCAGGCCGTAGACCGCGATCGATTGTGCGGACGTCGCGAACGGCACCGCGAGGCCGATGATGCAAAAGATCCATCCCGCCCAGTTGCCCGGCTGGCGAGCGACGATCATCGCCCCTGTCACCAGCCAGACCAGGCCGATGACGACGATGCCGATCCCGAGTGGGTTCAGCCAGTTGTCGAACACGCGTGAGTCGGCGATCACGAAGGGGAGGGACCCGACCACGGCGAAGATGCCGAGGCCTACCAACCCCCAGCCGAGGAACGCTCTCGATCGGGCGTTCACGCTCGGCCTCCCGTCAGCGAGACGGGGACCCGGCCGGTGACCTCGGTGCCCTCACCCGGAGCCGATCGCACCGCGAGCGAACCTCCGGCTGCTTCCAGGCGGTCGGCCATCCCTTGGAGGCCCGTGCCGTACCCGGTCGATCCCGGATCGAAGCCGGTGCCGTCGTCGGCGATCTCGAACGTGAGGTGCCCGTCGTCGCGGCCGAGTCGCACGTTCGCTCGCGTGGCGCCCGCATACTTCGCCACGTTCTGCAGCGCCTCGAGCGTGCAGAAGTAGATGGTGGCCTCGATGTCCGGTGGGTAGCGGCCGAAGTCGTCCGCCTCGACCTCGGTGGGGACGGGAGACTTGCGCGCCTGCGCCGCGAGGGCGGCGGCGAGCCCTTGGTCCGCGAGGAGCGGGGGGTAGATCCCGCGCGCGAGATCTCGCAGGTTCTCGAGCGCATCGCTGGTGTCGGTCTGCAGGGCAGCCAGCATCTCCTTGGCCTTTGCAGGGTCGCGCCCGGCGAGCTGCTCGGAGAGCCGGAGCTTCACCGAGAGCGCCACGAGCTGCTGCTGGGCCCCGTCGTGCAGGTTGCGCTCGATCTTGCGCCGCTCCTCATCCTGCGCGGCGACCAGGCGCTGGCGAGAGGCGCGGAGCTCCTCGATCAGCCGCACGTTGCGCAGCACGAGTCCCGCCTGCGCCGCGAGGTCTCGTACGAGCTTCTCCTTGGCGGGATTCATCGGGTCGGACGCCGGCATCCGTACCGAGAGCGCGCCGAGCAGCTCGCCCCGGTGCCGGACCTCGACGGCATGTTCACCGGGGAGATCGGGCAGGGGGTCGCGGGCGACCGTTGCGGGCTCGCGTTCGAGCGTCTCCCCCGCGGTGGCCTCCGGTCGCAGCGTCGACCCAACCCGGAGCCACACCCCGGCCGATGACGCTCCGGTGCCGGCTCGCAGGATCTCCGCCATGCGCGGCAGGACGTCCTCGGTGGCGTAGCTCTCGCTCATGCGCTCGGCGAACTCCGCGAGCACTTCGTACGGCGTGGCCCGCTTGCCGTAGACGAGCCGGTCGGCAAGGCGCCGCGCGCGGTCGCGGGCGGGTTGGAACGCGACCGCGAGAAGTGCGGCCGCGGCGAAGGAGAGGATCGTGTTTCCCTTGGCGCCGACGAGCGCTCCGATGCCGCCGACGACCAGCGCGTACACGGCCGTGATGAACGCTGCGACCAAACCGAACACCACGGTCTTGCGGACGACGACGTCGAGGTCGTACAGCCGGTATTTCAAGATCGCGACGCCGCACGCAACCGGAATGCCCAGCACAAGCGTGACGAACCACACAAGGAACATCACGTTCCCGAACAGGTCGCTGTCATGCGTCGCCGCCGAGCCCGCCACGGTGAACAGGAACTCCACGAAGAACGCAACGCCGACAAAGGCGAGCCAGCGCACCTGCTGCCGCGTCTCGCTGTCCGCGCCGCGGTAGCGAACGGCGATCGCCGCGCACGCCGCGAAGGCAGCGATGAAG
>JALYLP010000178.1 GCA_030774195.1 Actinomycetota bacterium
GCAGATGGTCGGGCCGAGCGCGATCGATCGTCGCGGGCCTGGCGGTCGGAGTGCCGTTCGTACTGGAGCCACTCCTGTGGTCCGTTCGCTACGGATATGTTCCGCATCCGGTCCCTTTGTGGATCGCGGAAGCGGTGGTCGGCGTCGGACTTCTCGCGTGGATCGCGTCCGCCCGCAGGACCCGTCCCGCTCCAACTACCTGAGTCCTTCCTTGGAACCATCCGGTCGCCCGACCTGTCCATATAGGCGTGCAGAGCTCTGGCTGGCGGAGCCTTCGCTCCGGCTCGATCGCGCTGATCGGCACGTTGTTGCTGGCCGCGCCCGCAGCGGCAGGCACGCTTCCGCCGGCCGGTGCGAGCGGCCCGTTCGCGAGCTCGGTCGGAAGGGCCAGGGCTTCCGGCGTCGAGGTCGCCTACACGGTGACCGGCAAGGGTCCGAATCACGTCTACACGTCGGGTCTCGACGGCAGCTACCGGACACTCCTGGTGAAGGGGCGTGATCCCGCGTGGTCGCCGGACGGCAACTGGCTCACGTACAGGACCGGCAACCCGCAGCGAGCTGGCGGCATCCCCACCAAGGTCCACGTCGTGCGGGCGGACGGAACCCACGCGCGGGTCTACGAACCCAACCATGTGTACGGCGAGGCTTCGGGGGAGGCCGGGCCGATCGTCTGGTCTCCCAACGGCAGCTGGCTCGCCTTCGACACGCTCGGCGGCATCTACGTGATGAGGCCGAACGGGAACGATCTGCGCTTGGTCTCGACGTATCCGGGTCACGATCTTGCCTGCTACGACCTGGAACCCTCCTGGGGCCCCGACGGTAAGAGGCTCGTTTTCGCCGTGCTATGTGACGGAGGGAACCTGGGACTCTGGACGGTCGGCGTCGACGGGAAGCACCGCGCGGAGCTCCTGCCGACCGACGGCCACCTCGTTGCCGCGTACCAGCCCACGTGGTCTCCCGACGGCAACAGCATCGCGTTCGTCGGGGTGCGGAAGAAGCGCCACCACGGCTATGGCTACTACCTCTACAAGATCCATCCGGACGGAGGAGGTCTCATCAGGGTCACGACGGGAATCAGCTATCCGAGCTCTCCCGCCTGGTCGCCCGACGGCCGCCGACTCTCGTTCAGCGTCTACGGACGCGGGATCTTCGTGATGCGTCGGGATGGCAGCGGCCTCAGGCAACTCCGGTGGGCTCCGAAGGACTCCTGCTGTCTCGCCTGGGATCCGGCTCCCTGACGTAAACGGGAGCGGCACTTCACGTGTTCATGCTGCGGCCGAAAGAGAAGATGTCGCTGTTAGGGTCCGACCATGAGGCGCCTGACCGTGTGTCTCCTCTCTGTCATCGCCGTGGTCGGGTCGGCGAGCGTGGCTCAGGCGACATTCCCCGGCCGCAACGGCACGATCGTGTTCGCGGCACGCGAATCCAGCGCGTCGGTTACCCAGACGGGGTGTTCGCCGCTCGCAGCCACGGCGACCGCGGTCGGTTGCGGCCCAACGTTGACCGGCGGTTGCGTCGTTCCGGTCTTCGGGTCGATCCGCAAGACCTGCCCGTTCACCTCGTCCGCGACCCATATGGCGCCGTCGCCGGCGGCGACCGCCTGCGTCCCTGAAGGGATGTCGGACGCCTTGCTCACGTCGTTGGAGGCCGGATCGAACCGGTACAGCGTGCTTCCGGCGCCCGCGGCGGACCCGAAGCCCGTGGTGATCCTCGCGGCTCCTTCGCCGGCGGCGATCCCCGTCGGCGTCCCGTTCGCCGACTTGGTGGCCACGACTGATCCGCTCGCCGGATCGATCCGCTGCACCGTCCCGTCGCCCTCGTCGATGACCCAGACCGAGCCCTCTCCCGCGGCGACGCCGCTCGGGCGGTCGCCCACCGCGATCGCACGCGTGAACCCTCCGGCGCCCACCGGGATCTCCGCGAGCGTGTTGACCCCCGGAACGATGGTGCCACCCCGCGTCAGGAGGAGCGCCGCGACGACCTGACGGCCTCGCTTGCCGCGCACGCGCATCGGATGCCGTCGGCCGGGGCCTCGAACGTTGCGAAGAACCCGTCGCCGGCCGTGTCGATCTCCCGGCCGCCGAAGTGCTTCAGCTCTCGGCGGATGATGGCGTGGTGCCGGGCGAGCAACTCCCGCCAGCGACGGCCCCCGAGCGAGGTCGCAACGTCCGTAGAGCCCACGATGTCCGTGAAGAGCACCGTCGCGAGGAACCGCTTGCCCACACTCGACCGGTTGCGCACGGAGGAAGTCTGCTGCACGGGACGTGCGGAGACAAATATGCTCTGTTGACAGGTCACCGAGAACGATCGCCGCCTCTCGGTCTGATGCAAACGCCACCGGTTGAGCCGAGACACCGCGTTGCGCCGGGTGAGAACTCCGACCCATACTTCCGCCCGTGGACATCGCCTCCTTCCTGCGCTCCTACCCCCCGTTCGACGCGCTCGAGGAGAGCGAGCTTGCCCGAGTGGCTGGGATGGTCGAGATCGAATTCTTCGCAGAGGAC
>JALYLP010000179.1 GCA_030774195.1 Actinomycetota bacterium
GGTCGCGGCCGTCGCCGCGCAACGCCTCGATCAGCGAGCCGACGCCGACCCTGGCGTTGTTCGCGCGGATGCAGAGCGCCCCGTGCTCGGCGAACGCGGCCGCCGCCGCCTCGGTCTCGTCACCGAGGAGATGCCTGAGCTCCCGCACCGCCCAGGCCGCGAGGCCGGTGCGCAGGCTGACGGCATCGTCGTCGTCGCCCTCGGCCGGCCGCGGGCGGTCGGCCGCGATCCGACGGAGTACGGCGTTCACGAAGCCGCGCTCCCGTTGGCCGACGAGCCCCACGGTCTCACCCACGGCCGCGTGCGCGGGCACCGAGGTGTACGCGATCTGGTACGCACCCAGCCGTACGGCGTTCCTCACCCCCGGGGTCATGCGGGCGATCGGCCTGCTGGCGCGCGCCTCGATCGTATGGTCGAGGGGGATGCGGCGCCGCAGTGTCCCGTAGGCGAGCTCTGCCGCGAAGGCCCGATCCCGTTCGTCCAACCCGGAGCGCCTGAGCAACACCGGCACCAGCAGGTTCGAATACGCACGCTCATCGATCACCCTGCGGATCGCCTCAAGCGCGACGGAGCGCGCTGTCGGCGTGGGCCGTGAGCTCATCCCAGCCGCTCGTCACCGTCGAACCGTGCGCCCCGCGCCCATGCAGACGCCGCCATGCGCTTCCGGCCGGCCGGAGCGACCTCCACCAGCCGGACCCCGCCCTCTCCGCTCGCGACGAGCACCCCGCGAAGGTCGGTCCCGACCACCGTGCCGGGCGCCCCGCGTCGCGACGGATCGTGATCCACCCCTGCGGCGAGCACCTTGAGCGGTTCGCCACGGAACCGTGTCGTCGCGCCGGGGTCCGGCGCGAGCGCTCGGACGCGCCGGACGATCGTGTCTGCAGGCAAGGTCCAATCGAGCACACGGTCCCCGGCGAGCAACCGAGGTGCCCAGGTGGCCAGGCGATCGTCCTGCGGCCTCGCGGGGACGCCCCCCGTGGGGAGCATGCGGAGCACGCCGACGAGCAACATCCCGCCGTTGTGCGCGAGACGCGCGCCCAGGGAGCCCGCGTCGTCCTCGGGCCGGATCTGCTCCTCGAGCTGATTCAGGATGGGGCCGGTGTCGAGGCCTTCGTCCATCCGCATCACGGTCACGCCCGTCACCTCGTCACCCGCGAGGAGCGCGTGCTGGACCGGAGCGGCACCTCGCCACCTCGGCAGCAACGAGAAGTGCAGGTTGAGGGCGCCGAACGGACCGGCCTCGAGTGTCTCGCGCCGGAGGATCTCGCCGTAGGCGACGACGACCACGACATCGGGCGCCGCTGCGAGGAGGGTTTCGAGCGACGAGGGCGCGCGGAGGCTCTCGGCTTCGAGCAACGGCAGCTCCGCGCGCGCCGCGACCTCCGCGACCGCCGTCCGGGTGGGGTGGGAACCGCGGCCCGCCGGCTTCGCCCGGTTCGTGACGATCAGCACCGGCTCCAGATCCGGTTCGCCGATGATCGCCTCGAGTGGGGGCACGGACCATCCGTCGTTGCCGAGGAACGCGACGCGGATGGTCACGCTCGGCAGGATAGGCGACGATTCATTCCGGACGCCGGCGTGCTCGCGGCTCCAGGAGTCCGAGCTCGAACCGCCGGAGATCGGCCAGCACCTCGCGACGCCCCGCGTCATCCAGCCGATCGATGTAGAGGACCCCGTCGAGGTGATCGGTCTCGTGCTGGAAGATCCGCGCGAGCAGACCTTCCCCTTCCATCTCGAGCTCGTTCCCTTTCGCATCCTGCCCACGACAGCGGATCCGCACGGACCGGGGCGTCAGGTGGTACGGGCCCGGGATCGACAGGCATCCCTCCTCTTCCTCCATCGTTCCCGATGGATCGAGCAGTTCGGGGTTCGCGACGAAGGTCGGCCCGGTCTGTCCGTCGTCGAACACGAACAGGCGAAGCGAGATCCCGACCTGGGGGCCCGCGAGCCCGACCCCGGGGGCCGCGTACATCGTCTCGAGCATGTCGTCGGCGAGCCGCCGGAGCTTCCGGTCGAAGTTGGTCACGGGCTTCGCATGCTCGCGCAGGACGGGGTCACCGAGGGTCCGGATGGGCACGATCATGATCCGACTCCTACAGATGCGGCTCCGCCTCGACGCGCTCGACGACCCCCTCGACCGCCAGATCGCGCATCGCCCGGCTGAAACCGGGGACCCGTCCAGCCTCGAGCGCGAGCAAGCATATCGTCCGGTCTCCGAGCGTCGTGACCAGCGATGTCAGCGGTTCGTGCTCGGTGAGCGCGGCCTCTAAGCCTTCGCCGCCGATCACCCGGAACACGGGCGCGCCGACCGGGAAGCCCGCGGCGGCACGCTGTTCTCGCTCGCGCGCGAGGAACCGGTCAGGGTTCCCACGGACGAGCGCCTGCACCGCGGGATCCGACGGATGCGAGCTCTGCACGATGGCGCGGCCCGCCGGCCGGGCCCAGCCGACCGCCTCCATCCAGATCGCCAGGGCGCGCTCACGCGCGGCCAAGCCCGGCCGGCGGGCCGCCGCATCTGCGTCCAGCACGGCGACGAGATCCAGTTCCCCCGGGCCGAGATCGCGGACGAGCTCGGCGCCACCCACGACGATCTCGCCGGTCGGCTTCGGCAGCCTCGGGCGGGACGGCCTCGCGACGGGCACGGATGCGCTC
>JALYLP010000180.1 GCA_030774195.1 Actinomycetota bacterium
TGCGGCGGCAACCACCTCTTCGCCGGCAGGCCGATCTACGTCCAGCGTCGGGAGCTCGACGACGCGCGCAGCGAGGACGACTACACCATTCGCGAGTGGGTCGAGGCGCCCGGCGTGCGGTACGTCCCGGTCGACGGCGAGCTCGAGCTGCTTCCCGGGCTCCGGCTCGTCCCGGCGCCGGGCCACACACGCGGCATGCAGGTGGTCGTCGTCGAGACTGGCGGGCGTCCGGTCGTCGTCGGCGGCGACGTGGCGGTTTGGTTCGGCGAGCTCAACGAGCCGCACACCGAAGGCCAGCTGCGGGTCCGCGCGCTCGACCCCGAGCTGGTCTGGCTCGCGCACGAGCACGAGCCGTGGCGACCCCGCACCGTCTAAGGCATCACGCCGGCGCTCTCTGGGCCTCCCGGGGTGCGGCGGCCGGTCGCGATCGCGGCGGAGGACGCTCGGCATCACCTCCACGTCGTCGGCGAGACCGGCACCGGCAAGTCGACGCTGCTCGCGAACCTGGTCCTGCAGGACGCGGCGGCAGGACGCGCCGCCTTCACCCTGACGGTCTATGGGCACATCTTCGACGCAGACCTCGATCTGGTTGCGGACAAACTCGATCGTCAGTGGTCAACGAGAACGGCCCCATGACACAGGCCGAGTCGGTCAAGTCGGGGTTCCACCTGCGAAGCCGAGCTCCATCCGCTGATCAGGTGGACGTAAGGTGCCCTGTGTCGTGGTCAGTCCGCCGCCCTTACGTAGATGAGTGAGGACGAGGGGACATCCTCCATCAGCTGACGGGCGACGTCGGCCTCGTACGTCGTAACGACGACTTGGCGAAGAGTGCCTCCAAGGGACGCTCGGGCAAGCGTGCCAGCCACGACCTTCCTCAACCGTGGATCGAGGTGTTCTAGCGGCTCATCCAGCCAGATGAAGGGGGCTCGCGTCGAGGCGGACGTGATCAGCAGGCGGGTCAGCAGCAGTGCCCAGATCTTCTCACCACCGCTCAGGGACCTGAACGGAAGAACCCTGTTACCAACCTCTCGCGTGATCTCGCCATTGGCGCTCAGGCGAAGACCTTCAGTTCCAAAGATCAACTTCCACCTGCGACCGACCTCCTCGACCAGTGGTTCGATTCGGGCATTCGTTATCGCATCCGCCGTCGAACCGAACGCCTCGGCAGCCGCTCGGCCCAAGGCTTCAACCCGGATGAGCGAATGCATTTGCTCCATCTGACGTTCCTCATCCTGGAGCGCTTCCAGTGAGGTGACTGCGTTTCCCCGCTCCGCCGAGTACTCGGCGATGAGTCGGTCCACTTCTATGACCTCATCTCGTGCGCGCTCGTACAGATCTCTAATCGCGTCTTCGTCGGCGGGTCGGATTTCCTTATGGGTTGGCCGGGCAGGTTCCGGTACTGACCGAATCCCTGTAATGACCGTCCTAAGGCTCAAGAGCGCTGATTGCCGGGTCTCCAGCCCTCGCTCCGCGATCGCAATGTCGCTTCGGAGCAGGGAGAGTTGATGATCGTGCTGCGTAAGCGCGCTGGTGCGCTCGTGCTCGGACAGAGGTCTCAGGCACGTGGGGCAAATGGCTTCGGCCCGCCGCAGGTGATCGGTCGCTTCCTCAGTTAGGACCAATCGGGCACGAGTATCAGCCAAGTCCCTCTCACGCGAGGAGAGCGATTCCTGCAGGTCGCGCTCTGCCGCATCGAGCGCCGCAAGGACATCATTGCCAGCGTGCTCCTCGGGCACGAGATCTCTTGCCGATCGGAGAAGTTTAGCCAGCTTCTCCTCTCGCGTTGCGATTGCGGATCGATAGCTGCTCCACGCCTCCGCAAGACGCCGTCGTTCGTCGAGCTCATTCAATCGGGAGACCGCGTCCTCACGGCGACTCCTAGTGGAGGCCAGCTGCTCGTCGATCGAAGCGATCTCGGCGAGGAGCGTGTCGCGCTCCCCGGCGTCCGTTCGACGTGCGGCCTTCAATCTCCGCATCGCACTGCCCGCCTCGCTGACGAGTCTTTCTGCGGATGTGGCCGCCTGGAGGAGCGGGGCGGCGCCGAAGACTCGGGCCAGATGGTCCCTCAGGTGGAACTCGCCCTGCTCGCTCTGGAGCGATCCCCCGTGGGTCATGAACGTCAAGCGAGCGAGAACGTGCGGGTCAGCTCCCAGCTCTTCCGCGAGTAGAGCTTCAAGCTCCTCTTGAGCAGTGATGACCCGGTCGCCGATCCGCGCCTCGAGCCGTGAACGGCCCCGCCGGTCGGTCCAGCGCCCAATTGAGACGACGCCCGTCGCGGGCAGCGCCAGCGCAAGGTCCACCCTCGTGCTGTCGGCGTCGCCTCTTTTCTCCTCGGTTGGGGCGACTCCTGATGCTTCACCGAAGAGCACCCAGGTTGCGGCCATCATGAGAGACGTCTTCCCTATCCCGTTGGAGGCGACGATGAAGGTCGTTCCTGGACCGAGTTCGAGGTCGAGGTCATCGAAGGCCCGCCAGTTCCGAAGGCGCAGACGCAGGATCATCGGACGTCAGCCAGCTCTCTGAGCTGCGAGATGACCTCTTCAGGCTGAGCCTGTCCCAGGTACAGCTGCTTGGTCATCTCGGTCAGCCTGTCGGCCTCCTTCTCGCCCAAAGCGGTGAGGACATCCTTCCTCGGGAATCGGGCGCGCGCGAGTAGCGTCCGCCGAAGTGGTGTACGAACGACCGCCTGACGGTCGTTGAACGTAAAGACCACCGCGTCATCCTCAACGAGATCTGAGAGGAACTCGGAGAGGAGGAGCACGGTGGCCAAGAACAGGATTGACGCCCTGGAGG
>JALYLP010000181.1 GCA_030774195.1 Actinomycetota bacterium
GAGCAGGCCGGTCACCCGCGAGAGCAGCGTGCCGCCCGACATCACGGCCGCGCTCCGGACGGTGGCCTCCCGTGAGTCCACCGTGTCGGACGCGACCGGCGTCAGCTCGAGACCTTCGTCCGCCGGAACCACCACCTCCGCGAGTAGAGCAGCGCCAGCACACCGGCGGCGGCGAGCGTCACGAGCAAGGCGATGTGGTTGACCGCGGTCGAGCGAACCACGATCTGCTGGGGGTCGCCGATCTCATCGCCGTTCGGTGCGATCACGTCGACGAGGATGGGGTTCTGCCCGGCCGCCTTCGCAACGACGCGGAAGTACACGACCTGGTTCGGTCCCTCGAGGACGACCACCTGTTGGTACCCGTCCGGATAGTTGAACTGCGGGGACTGCAGTTGGATCGTCACGCGGAGCGGGATCGTCCCCGGGTCTCCCATCTGGATCGGGATCGTGCCCTCCCCGGAGGTGAACGTGAAGCCCTGGCCGACCTGCGGCTTGACGCTGTCGAAGGCGTGTTGAGTCGTCGCGTAGACGGCGTTCAACCATGAGGTCCCGGCCTCCCAGTCCGTGACGTAGGGTGCCGACTGGGCGTAGTAGACGTCGTGGGTGAGCTCATCCGGCACGGGGGTTGGTTGGGTCAGCATCGAGTGGTACGTGCCGATCCGATGCTGCTGCGCTCGGATCTGGTCGGTGTACGACGGCGGGAAGGAGGAACCGTCCGGCGAACGGAGGACCGCTGGTTCGCCGGCCGGGTTCACCCCCGTCGCGAAGTCCGCGGCATCCTTGAGGTGCAGGAACGGCGTGCCGTGCAGCCGGTCGAGGATGGGCGTCCACATCCCGGGGGGCAGGGACGACGGGAGAGCCAGCGCGATGCCCCGGACGTGAGGCTCCTCCGGCACGGGCGACTCCTTCCAGATCACCGCCAGCTCGCCCAACACGGCCTGGGCGGCGCGGACGGGGTCTGCCAGTAGGTCGGTTCGCGCCAGGAGTCCTTCGGTGCCCGGGTCGGGAAGGACGACCGTTACGGTCGAGCCGTCGGGAGCGCTCACCGTCGCGGTCGGGGCGGGATTCGTACCGTCCGACTGGATCTGCCGATCGACCGTGTCCGCGTCCGCGAGGACCGTGTTGGCGCCGGTGTTCGCGAGCCAGCCGATCGCATCGTCAGAGAGCGATCCCGCGGTTGGCCGGGCGACGTCCGTCTGCAGGGTCGTTCCCGTCAACGACTGGAGGGTCTGGAAGCCGAGCGAACGTTGCGCCTCCAGATCGCGGCCGAGCCCGCTCGCAAGCATCGACGGGATCGTCGGGCCCGCGAAGGGTGTGGCCACCGTTCGAACGCCGGGCCCGCTCATCGCGTGCGAGAGCGAATCGAGGAACTCGGCGGCACTCGATGACCCGTCGGTCCCCTTGGTAACGACCGTCCCGTCCGCCAACGTGTACCCGCCCGCGACGCGCTGCGCTTGCTCGACGAGTGCCGGCTCGACCACGAGACCCAGCGGGAGCTCCTGGGCCCGCCGGAGCCGATCGAGCGCGCCGTTCAACGCGGCGATCGGCGCGCCGAGCTGACCATGGGCGCTGAGCGCGTCCGGGAACGCCGTGTCGAGGAGCCGGCCGTCGGGACCGAACGCGATCGTGGGCTCGAGCTCGATCCAGGACGAAAGGAGCATCGGGGCGATCGGCTTCTGGACGAAATACAGGACGGGCGTCGTCAGGGATGCCAGCACCGAGCCGTTCGATCGCACGTCCACGCGCGCCGGATAGACCTGGCTGTCCGTCTGCTCGATCCCTGCCGCCGTGGAGAGATCGACGCTGATCTTCAACGTCTTCGACGTGTTCGGCTCGAGCCTCCCTTCGACCGGTTCCACGGTCTCGAACACGGGGTTGGTCGGTCCTTCCACTAGCGATGACTCGTATCCGACGACCGTCTCGTAGTGAGGACCCATCGAGATCCCCACGGACAGATGGCCGAGCGAGGTGGCGCCGAGGTTCGTCGCGTTGACCGAGATCCTGAGCCGGGGATCGCCGTCGCGCGCGTTCCAGGGAGATTGGCTCAGCAGGGAGAGCGAAACCGCCGGGCTCTGCGCGGACGCCGGCACCGCGAACGGCACGCTGAAGGTGAGGAAGGCGATGACGAGCAGCGCACGGACGGCTCGTTCCACGGGCGCATCCTAGCCGGGCCGGTCTCAGCCCCTGGCCAGCCGCGCGATCTCGGCGGCCCCGTACACAACGCCGACGACGAGCAGGAACGCGCCCACCATGAGCCGAAGGGTGCGCTCCCGGGTTCCGAGCGCGATGCTGGCTCCGACCCGAGCACCGGGGATGACGCCGAGCGCCAGCACGAAGGCGATCTCCCAATCGATGTGGCCCAGGGCGGCGTGCACGAGCGTCCCGGGTATCGCGATCACCGCGATGAGGACCAGGGACGTTCCGAGCGCACGTTTCAGCGGCATCCCGAGCATCGTCGTGACGAACGGGACGAAGATGATCCCTCCTCCGACGCCGAGCAGGCCGGACACCAGGCCGGTGAACCCACCCAAGGCGGCGTACTGCCAACCCGGGGTCGAGCCACGTGGGCTGATCCGGTACTCGCTCGAGCGTCCGATACGCACCGCCTGCCACCCGATCAGGCCGGCGGTGACGAGCAGCAACCAATGCGGATCGATCAACGACGTCAGCCACGCGCCCGCGGCTGCCCCCGCCATCCCAGGGATCGCGGCGAACCGGACGGCCCGCCAGCTCACCTCGTGAGCCCGCGCGTAGGTATACCCACCGACGAGGGCGGTCGGGATCGCCACCGGCAGGGGGGTGCCGACCGCGATGTACGGGGTTCCGCCGAGGAGCTCCTGGATAGCCGGGGTGGTGACGATGCCGCCGCCGACACCGAACAGACCGGACAGCACGCCCGCCGCGACCCCGATCACGATGCCGAGGACGATCTGTTCGGTCGTCACCGCAAGAGCTCCGCGGCGCGAGCGAGAACCTCTCGCTCACCGCGGTACGCCGCCCGCTTGAGTGCCCGCTCCAGCGGGAACCAGCGGATCTCCTCCATCTCGTCGTCGCGATCGTCCACGTCACCGCCGACGTGCCGCATCAAGAAGAAGTGCACGCGTTTGCGGATCCGGACGTCCTCCCAGACGTAGATGTACTTCGTGTCGCCGAGGTCCGCCTCGATCGTCGCGTCGAGACCGGTCTCCTCGCGAACCTCGCGAACGGCCGCGTCTTCTCGCGATTCCCCCGCCTCGATCCCCCCCTTCGCGAGCCCCCATGCGAGGTCACCGCGGCGGGTCCGTCGCGAGGCCAGGACGACCTCGATGTCCTCGCCGGCTCGCCGGTATACGACGCCTCCGGCCGAGACCTCCCGCTGGGTGGGGATGCGCCGCCGGGCCGCGCCCTTCGCCGAGGCTTTCTTCTTCGAGGCCCCTTTCGTCTTCGCTTTCCTCGAGGCGTTCCCCGATGCCGAGGTCCGCGTCCGTTGCTTGGATCCGGTCGCCGACGTTGGCTTCGCCCGCGCCCCGCTCGGGGTTCCGGCCCCCGGCGGCGGGGAGGGCTTCCGTCTCCGCCGCCTCCGCCGCCGCTTCCGCGGCGGCGGCTCGTCGGAGCCCGCGGGGAGGTCTTCACCAGCCATGACGTGCGGATAGTAGCCCTGAGGGACCGGCCGCTCAGGCTCGAGGGCCATCGTGCCGAAACGGAAGCTGGGATGAACATCGACGAGCTGCTTCGGCATACCGTGGAACGGGGCGCGAGCGACCTGCATCTGAAGGTCGGGAACGTGCCGTTCCTCCGGGTGGACGGGGACCTGCAGCCGGCGCCCTTCGCCGAGCTGACGTCGGAGGACGCCGCCGCCTTCGCCCTCGCGGTCATGAGTGAGCACAAGCGGCACGAGTTCGATACGACGAACGAGGCGGACATCGGCTACACGTTGCAAGGCGTCGGGCGCTTCCGGATCAACGTGTTCCGCCAACGTGGACTGGTCGGGCTCGCGGTTCGGCGTGTGCGTTCCGAGATCCCGACGTTCGAGGAGCTCCGGCTCCCGGTCGTGATGCGGACGCTCGCTGACAGTCCTCGCGGTCTGGTGTTGATCACCGGACCGACCGGGACCGGGAAGACCACGACGATCGCGTCGATGATCGGGCATATCAACCGTTCGCGTCGCGCCCACATCGTGACGATCGAAGATCCGATCGAGGTCGTGCACGACGACGAGCTCTCGATCATCCAGCAGCGCGAGGTCGGGATCGACACCGATTCGTACCAGGCTGCGCTCAAGCACGTCGTCCGGCAGGACCCGGACGTGATCTTCGTCGGAGAGATCCGGGACGCGGAATCGGCGCTGTCGGCGATCCAGGCCGCGGAAACCGGACACCTCGTCATCTCGACCCTCCACACGATCGACTGCATGGAGACGATCAACCGGGTCCTCGACCTGTTCCCGCCTCAGCAAGCCAAAGAGGTCAGGACGTCGTTCGCGGGCGCCCTCCGGGGGATCGTTTCGCAACGGCTCGTCACGAAGGCCGACGGCAAGGGCCGCGTCCCCGCGGTCGAGGTCCTCGTCAATACGGGGCGGGTCTTCGACCGCATCGTGGACCCCGATCAGACCGATTCGATCGTGGATGTGATCGCCGAGGGCGGCTACTACGGGATGCAGTCGTTCGATCAGGCGCTGGTGGGCCTGGTGAAGGAGGGGCTCGTCGGCGTAGACGAGGCTCGGCGTACGGCGACGAGTCCCCACGACTTCGATCTCCAGCTCGCGGGCGTGTTGGATCGCCGGTCGGCGTTCAGCGCCGACCAGTCCGCCGGCATGCCGTTCTAGACCCTTCCCGATCCGGGATCTCTCCGGCCGCCCGCTGCGCCGAGAGCTCCATCGGATGCCGCCGGTAGCCGTACGGGATCGCCAAGAGCAGGTACACGGGGATGAACAGCGGTCCCCACGCGCAGTACTGCCGAACGTGATGCCGCTCGTGGGCAAGCAGCTTGCCTTCGACGCGGCGTGCCGACACGACCACGAATCCGATCGTCATCGCGACGCGATCGGCTCGCACCATCAATCGCGTGAGCCCTCGCGGGGTGCGGTCGAAGAGCAGGAGTCCCGCTCGCACCGACGGGCGCTGGAAGGTGAGGAGCCCGGCGAGCAGCCCGATCAACGTGTTCGGCGATGTCCAGATGAACCCCAGCCAGACGGGCACGTAAGCACGGTAGCGCGCTCGACCCCGACTATCCTCGACCCGTCATGGCCGACCGTTCGTCCCGCACAACCCTCGATGTCCCCCAGCTCGCGATCGAGCTCGGTGCTCGGTTCGCCGCCGCCGGTCACGAGCTCTTCCTCGTGGGTGGCAGCGTCCGCGACCTGTTGCTGGGGCGTGACGTCAGCGATCTCGACTTCGCCACGAGCGCCCACCCGGCGGAGACCACGAAGATGCTCAATGGGTGGGCGGATCGCCGGTACTTCGTCGGCGTGCGGTTCGGCACCGTGGGAGCGCTCAAGGAAGGGACGCGCCTGGAGATCACCACGTTCCGCCGGGAGGTCTATGCCGAGCAGCACCGGAAGCCGGCGGTCACCTTCGGGAAGGACATCGAAACGGACCTGGGTCGACGAGACTTCACGATGAACGCGATGGCGGTTCGGCTGCCCGGCGGCGAGCTCATCGATCCGTACGGTGGGGTAGCGGCGTTGGGCGCGCGTGTCCTGGACACGCCCACGGATCCTGCGATCGCGTTCTCCGACGACCCCCTCCGGATGATCCGCGCCGCGCGGTTCGTCGCCCAGCTCGATGTCGTGCCCGCCGAACGGGTCCTCGAGGGGATCCGCTCGATGCGGGATCGCCTCGACATCGTGGCCGTCGAACGGATGCAGGCGGAGATCGACAAGCTGCTCGTGGCCGAGCATCCAGCGAAGGGCCTCTCGCTGCTGGTGGACGCCGGCCTTGCGGACATCTTCCTTCCGGAGCTGCCCGCACTGCAGCTCGAACAGGATCCCATCCACCAGCACAAGGACGTGCTCCGCCACACCTACGCGGTGGTCGAGCGGTGTGAGGCCGACCTGGTCCTACGACTCGCCGGCTTGCTCCACGACATCGGCAAGCCGAAGACGCGCCAGATCACCCCGGAAGGGGTGAGCTTCCACCACCACGAGATCGTCGGCGCACGGATGGCGAGGGAGCGGCTCACCACGCTTCGGTATCCGAATTCCGTCATCGATGACGTCTGCACGTTGATCGAGCTCCATCTCCGCTTCCACGGGTATGGGGATGGGTGGACCGATGCTGCGGTCCGTCGCTACGTCCGTGATGCCGGCCCGCTCCTCGATCGGCTCAACCAGCTCACCCGCGCGGACGTCACGACCCGCAACGCCGATCGTGCTCGCCGGTTCGCAGCGCTACAGGACGAGCTCGAGGAGCGGATCGCGGCCCTCGCCGAGCAGGAGAACCTCGAGGCGATCCGCCCGCCCCTCGACGGGCGCCAGGTGATGGAGCGCCTGGGTGTACCGCCGGGTCCGGTCGTCGGTGAAGCGCTGGCCTACCTGCTGGAGGTTCGGATGGAGCGGGGTCCGATCTCGGAGGACGAGGCCCTCGTCTTGCTGGACGCGTGGGCGAAGGAGCACGGCCTCGCTGGTTGAAGCCCCTCGGCTACCAGAGCGATACGCCGGCGGCTCGGCTGAGGCGGTCGAGGCTGGCGGGATCCCCCCGCCAGTGTTCACGGATCACATCGGGTCCGGCGCTGCGCACGAAGTGGCGCAACACCAGTGCGGCGAGCAGGGCGTCATCCACCTGACCGATGAACGGCACGAAGTCCGGGAGCAGGTCGATCGGGGAGACGATGTAGGCGACCGTGCCGACGAGCAGCACCTTGCTGCTCCGCGGCACCCTCGAGTCTTTCAGCAGGTCCTTGAAGAGCAAGACGACGTTCGGGATAAGGGCGACGAGCTCCTTCGGCGAGATCATCCGGCTCCCCATGTGTGAAGCCTACCCACGGACCGGGTTCGCTAAAGACCGGTCCACCGTGACGGAGGCCAGACCAGGAAGAACGCCTTGCCGATGATCGCCTCCCGCGGGATGAAGCCGAGTCCGAACCGCGAATCGAGCGAGTTCGAACGGTTGTCTCCCATCACGAAGTAGGAGTCCTTGGGGACTTTCGTGCGCGGGAAATCCCGTGTCTTCAGATCATGCGGCAGGTACGGCTCCGCGATCGCGATGTCGTTGACGTATACCTTGCCGCCCTTCGCCCAGACGGTATCGCCGGGTAATCCGATCACTCGCTTTATGAAGTCCTCGTTGTCGGGCTTCTGGACGCCGACAGCTTGGAAGAGCCAATGGGCGAACCCGCCGATCACGCCGCGGTCCGGACGCTTCGCCGGGTCGGGATCCTCGAACACGATGATGTCGCCGCGCTTCGGGTCGCCGAAGTAGTAGGGGATCTTCGTCACCAGCACCCGGTCGCCGCTGCAGCCGGGGCATCCGTGAAGCGTTGGCTCCATCGATGCGCTCGGGATGTAGAAGGCCTGGAAGAGGAACGTCTTGATCAGGACGGCCAGGACGAGGGCCATGATGACGAGCCCGGGGAGCTCGCCGAGGAAGCGGAGGATCGGGTTCTTGGGGCGCTCACCGGCCGCCTTCGCATCGGGCGCCCGCTTGAGCGCGGTGCGCTCGGCTTCGGTCTTCACGGCCTACAGGGTATCGGTTGGACCTCGTTCGACCATGAGATCGATCTCGACCGCCTTGAAGGACGCCCACACCACGGTTCCCGTCTGGATCGCCATGCGCGCGGCCGACCCGGTCGTGATCTCGGCAACGAGCCGCGGCGAGCTGGTGAGGCGCACGCGCGCCCGATCGCCGAGGATCGCGATCTCCTCGACCACGCCCTGAACCACGTTGCGAGCGGATCCCTCGGGCCGGGAGGCGTGCAGCGCCACGTCGGCCGGCCCGAGCGTCGCGAGCACGTCGTCGACGGGCCCGACGGGGATTCCCTCCGGCCAGGGGACGGTCACGACCCCGTCCGTGGTCTCCAACGCCCCGGCGCCGGCCTCGAGCGGCGTGAGCCGGCCGACGAACAGGTTCATCCCGACGAGATCCGCGGCGTACCGCGTTCGCGGCGCGTCGCGGATCTCCTCGGGCGTGCCGGCCTGGGTGATCCGGCCGTCCTCCAGGATGACGATGCGGTCCGCGAGCGTCATGGCCTCGACGGGGTCGTGGGTGACGAGCAGGCCGGGCCCATCGAAATCGCCGAACGTCCGGCGGAGGAGCGCGCGGAGCTCGGCTCGGGCGGAGACGTCGATGGCCGAGAGCGGCTCGTCCAGGACGAGGACGCGGGGCGATCCAGCGAGGGCGCGCGCGAGGGCCACCCGTTGCCGTTCGCCGCCGGAGAGCGATCCTGGCTTGGCGCGGGGGTCGATCGCCGGAGCGAGCCGTTCGAGGAGGTCGAGCGCGTGCCCGCGGGCGCCGCGCGTTCGCGCGCCGCGCGCCCGCACCGGGAACGCCACGTTCTCCAG
>JALYLP010000182.1 GCA_030774195.1 Actinomycetota bacterium
GGCGAACCGCCCAGCCGCGCCGTCCGCCGCGACGACGAACCGGGCCCGGATCGTGCCGGTGTCGGCGTGCTTGTCCGCGGAGGACCGGACCTCGGCGCCCTGCACCCAGCCGTCGACGATGACGGGCGCGACCGCTTCGGTCTGTTCCATCAGGCGCGCCCCGGCCTTGATCGCCCGCTGCACGAGGAGGTGATCGAATCGGTCCCTCGGCATCACGAGGCCGTAGCCCGGGAAGGAGGTCAGCTCGGGCCACGGCAACTGAAGCATGGAGTGCCGCGTGTAGACGCGAAGGCCGATCACCTTCTCGAAGCCGGGGTCGTCGGTGTCGATCCCCATGTCGAGGATCGCGGCGACCCCGCGCGGGGTGAGGCCGTCGCCGCAGACCTTCTCGCGGGGGAACGCGGCCCGTTCGACGATGGTGACGTCGATCCCGTGCCGAGCGAGGTGATAGGCCGTCGCAGAGCCACCAGGTCCGGCCCCGACGACCAGGACGTCCGTGTCGATCGTGTGCTCCGCGCTCACGAGTTCCCCTCCGCCGCCCCACCCCGGGCGGGGCTTGTGAAAAACTTCACAAGCTTCGACCTTCAGGCTACCGCAGGCCGCCCGATCACGTCGCGCCCTGGCGCGCCGCGTCCCGGTGATCCCATGAGCCGACCCTGGCCGGGACGACACGGATGAACCCGAGCGCCCGAACGCCGGCGGCGAACCGCTCGAACCCGTCACCGGTGAACATGGTCCGGTACTTGTCGTGCCATGCGGACATCGGTTCGCGGAGGTCGGGATGTTCGGCGGGGAGCAGCTCCGCGACACCCTCGACCCGCGCCCCCGTCAGCTCCCCCCACTCCCTGCCTCGGTCGATCAAGACACACACCCGGGGATCCCGGACGGCGTGCTCCCAGGTCTGGTCCCCCATCCGTGAGGACACCCAGACGGCATCTTCGAGCCACACGAACCAGCGGGGCGCCACGTGGGGTCCGCCGTCGGGTCGCACGGTCGCGATCCGGCACGTGGCCGCGTCCCGGAAGACCTTCCTGAGGAGCTCGACGTCCTCGCTCACGAGCTGCCTACGAGGTCGGCGAGCAGCCCCAGCGCTTGGACCCCGTCGGCGTCGAGCACGTCCGGATCGAGCGCATCCTTGGCCTCGGCGATCAACTTGCTCGCGTCGATCATGGTCACGCCGGGGGTCGCGTCGCCGTCGCGGAGATCGTCCAGCAGTTGGAACGCCTCCCCGAGCGGTTCCCCGAAGCGTTCGAGCCGGGTGGCCACGAGGAGCGAGGCCCCCGCGAGCGCCGCCCCGATCAACAGCGGTCCCTCCACCGTGTACGACCCCCCCTTGAGGGACGCCAGCAGCCGGGCATCCGCGTCGGCGCCGATCAGCCCGAGGTGGGCTCCGGCGGCCATCTCGGTCCGCATCCGGTGGTACCGCTCGAGCGCCGCTGCCAGGCGAACGGGCGCGAACCCGGACTCCAGCAACAGCTGGTCGGCGAGCACCGACGCGAGATCGCCGGCGAGGATCGCGACCGCGGTTCCGATCCGCTCGGGCTCCGGCTGGCCGCGGCGCGCCGCGGCCTCAGCCTGGCGCATGTGCACGGTGGGCCGGCCGCGGCGTGCCGCCGAGCCGTCCATCACGTCGTCGTGGATCAGGGCCATCGTGTGCAACAGCTCGAGCGAGGCGGCGGCGCGCAGGATCGGCTCGCCGTGCGGGCCCCCTGCGGCACGGAACCCCCAGTAGCAGAAGGCCGGTCGGATCCGCTTGCCGCCCGCCTCGAACAGGCTGATCACCTCGTCGATCGGTCCGGTCGCCCGTAGATCGAGCCACTCGAGCTCCTGTCGACGCGCGGAGAGGAACGAGCGGAGGACGTCGTCGATGCGGTCTTGCAGTGCGACCGGATCGGTGGGCGAGGGGCTCGACGGGGAAGCCATCGCGGCAAGTATGCCAAGGTGGGACCTGAGAACGCGAGCGACGCCACGGAGGCACCCATCTATCATGTGGCCGCCGGTCTGGACCGGTCCCTGGACATGAGACGAGCGTTCCGCACCCTCGCCATCGCCACCACCGCGTCGACCGTGCTCTTGATCGCGTGGGGCGGCGTGGTTCGAGCCACAGGCTCGGGTGACGGTTGCCCGGACTGGCCGACGTGCTTCGGCTCGTGGGTGCCACGCGTCGAATACCACACCCTGATCGAATACTTCCACCGGCTGCTCGCCGTCGTCTCGGCGAGCTTGTCGATCGCCCTGGCCGTAGTCGGCGCGTGGTCAATCGGACGGGCGCGCGACGGTCGGGCGGCTCGAGCGGTCCCGAGGCTCGCGGCATGGCTCGCGGTGGGCCTCGCCCCGCTGTTCGTGATCCAGGCCGCGATCGGCGGGTGGATCATCGCCACGCACGAAGACCCCGCCGTCGTGACGCTTCACTTCGCGGTCGCGTTCGTCGTGCTGGGCGTGGCGGTCGCGATCACGGTCCTCGCCCATCTCCTCGAGCCCGGGGGCGTACGGAGCTACGCGCGGACCACCGCGGTCACGGCGCTCGCCACGTACGCGCTGCTGCTGGTCGGGACGTACGTGCGCGCCGAGGGTGCGGGCCTCGCGTTCCGCGACTGGCCCCTGATGAGCGGCCGGCTCGTCCCCGATCTCACCCAGCCCGGAGCAGGACCGATGTTCGCGCACCGGCTCCTCGCGATCGCGGTCACTGCCTTGGTGGGCTGGTGCGTGGTGCGGGCTCGCACGATGCGGCCCCGCTCCGCGAAGCTCGTCGGTCTGTCGACCCTTGCCCTCGCTCTGGTTCTCGCGCAGATCGCCGTCGGCGCGCTCAACG
>JALYLP010000183.1 GCA_030774195.1 Actinomycetota bacterium
AACGGCCACGGTCGACATGAACACGTGACATAGATCATCGGGGGGCCGGAGGAACCGTTGTCCGACCGAGTCAGCGGTGATCGCTGCCCGCTCCAGAGTGTCTTAGTAGGCCTCTTTGCAAACATCACTTCAGTTACGTTTCTAATAGACCCTTCTTTACCCATGGGCGCAGGCCTGGGGTTCGACGATCCGGAGGGGGACAAGGCGGGCAAGAACAGGGCGTATAAAAATCTGGTCTGCACCCCCAGTTGCGGTGAGATCTCATCCGGAGAACGATTCGGGTGTGGACTTCCCGGAGACTCGCTACGCGAGGACGGTCGATGGCCTCTCGATCGCGTACCAGGTGCTCGGCCACGGACCGGTCGACCTGGTCTTCACGCCGGGCTGGATATCCAACGTCGACGCCTGTTGGGACGTACCCCCACTCGGATCCTTCTTCCGCCAGCTCGCATCCATCTCACGTCTGATTCTGTTCGATCGGCGTGGATCAGGGCTCTCGGACCGGCCCACCCAGGTGCAATCGCTGGCGCTCGAGCATGGGGTGGACGACCTGCGCGCGGTTATGGATATGGCGGAATCGGAACGAGCGGTCCTGTTTGGCTTCGAGGATGGCGGGATGCTCGCCGGGATGTTCGCCGCGACCCACCCCGGATCGAACGGTGGCGCTCGTCCTGTTCGCGTCATGGGCCAAGGTCCTGAAGACACCCGACTATCCCCTCGGATGGTCGGAGGCCGAGCAGGAGGAGTGGGAGCGCCACGTCGCGGCGGAATGGGGCACGACGGCCTTTACGCGCTGGCAAATGACTTTGGTTGCGCCTGGACTCGAGGGCGACGAACGCCTCATCCAAGTGCTCACGCGCTACTGGCGCGCGTGCGCGAGCCCGGCGGCCGTCAAGGCGATCGATGCCATGCATCTCGAGGTCGATGCCCGCCCGGTCCTTCGGTCCATCCACGTGCCGACGCTCGTCATGAATCGGATCGAAGACCGGATAGACCCCATCGCCGAGGCCCGGTTCATCGCGGGTGCGATCCCGGGCGCGCGGCTGGTCGAGCTCCCCGGCGTGGAGCATCCGCCGTTCCTGGGGGATACGGACCGGGTTCTGGACGAGCTCCACCGGTTCATCACGTCCATCCGCACGGAGGAGGCCGCGCTTGAGCGCGTGCTCGCGACCGTGCTGTTCACGGACATCGTCGGGTCGACCGATCGTGCGGCGGCGCTCGGAGACCATGCCTGGCGCGAGCTGCTCGAGCGACACCACGAACTCGTGCGCGCGATGCTCGCCCGTTATCGCGGTCAGGAGGTCGACACAGCCGGTGACGGCTTCTTCGCCACGTTCGACGGCCCGGCTCGCTCTGTGAAGTGCGCCAGGGCGATCATCGAAGGAGTGAAGCCGCTCGGCATCGAGGTGCGCGCGGGAGTGCACACGGGTGAGGTCGAGACGATCGCGGGGAAGGTAGGCGGGATGGCCGTGGTCATCGGGTCCCGGGTTGGGGCGAAAGCCCAAGGATCGGAGGTGCTGGCGTCTCAGACGGTGAGGGACCTGACCGCAGGTTCAGGCCTCGTCTTCGAGGACGCCGGCGAGCACGAGCTGAAGGGCGTCCCTGACCGCTGGCACCTGTATCGAGTCGTTGAGTAGGTCGCTCTCGAACGGGTACGCCTAGAACTAAGGGGCGCCAAGAAATCTGGTCTGTACCCGTTCGGTCGTAGATCCGCATGCTCAGGAGGCCTACGGCCGGCGGCGCTGGGGCTGCCGGGCAGCGGCCAGGAGCAGGGAGCTTTCGCGTGTTTTCCGAGCCTATGCACGGTTCACGAGCGAGGTTGCCGGGCGTGACGGCGACAGGACCCGAACACGACCTTAGAAACACGACCTTAGACCGGAGTCGAGTCGAATCGCTCCGACAGTCCGCGTCGCACGTCCGGATTGGTGATGCTCTCGGCTGGCAAGCGTCCAAGCTCCAGGAACATTTGCTCTAGCCCTCCGGACGTCCACATCGTGAGCAGCATCCCGCCACCTTCACCGGCACGCAGAACGTGTGGCTTCCCGCGCGGAACGACGAGGAACGCGCCGGTCGCGGCCTCGATCCGTTCATCGCCGCACGTGAACTCGAAGGACCCGTCCAGGACGTAGAACGATTCCTCGAGGCCTCGATGGACGTGCCGAACGGACCACGGACCTTCGGCTCCGCGGAACTCGGCGAGTGAGAACGCCCCGTTCGTCTGCTCGCTGGACGCGAGGAGCCGCATCGTGATCACTCCGAGCTCCGCGATCGGTCCCGTCTCCGGGACCACGATCAGCTGGTTCATATCCACCTTCTCCACCTTCCTCCCATGACCTTGGGGTCGAGCATCCGGCGGGGGGGAGCCACGGGCAAGGCCAGAAAATGAACTTGCACGTACTCTCTCCTCGATCGAGACTCGTGCCGTGAAGACCTACGGGCAGTACTGCCCGATCGCCAGAACGTCGGAGTT
This sequence comes from Actinomycetota bacterium, assembly GCA_030774195.1. Lineage (GTDB taxonomy): Bacteria > Actinomycetota > UBA4738 > UBA4738 > HRBIN12 > AC-51. The sequence goes on from JALYLP010000183.1 coordinate 2,471, forward strand.
CTTCGCGGAGCGATGGACGCCGATCATCATTCGGAATCTCGGCGCAGGATGTCGGACGTTCACGCAGATCCGTGAGGGGGCACCCGGTATCCCCAAGGCGCTTCTCACCGAACGCCTCGCGCTGCTCGAGCGCTACGGCGTCGTCGAACGCGAGCCGCGTCCCACCGGCCGCGGCTTCGAGTACTCACTGACGGAGAGCGGACGCGAGCTCAAGCACGTCTGTGATGCCATGGGCGAGTGGGGGGCGCACTGGCTCGAGATCGAGCCGCGGCATCTCGACCCGGCGTACGCCCTGTGGGCGACATGTCGACTCGTGGATCTCGATCGCGTGCCGGAAGCCGGTGTGGTCCTTCGTTTCGAGCTCACCGATGCGGCGCGGCCGTACTGGATGGTGCTTCGACGGCCGCGTGCCGAGGTATGCACCGCCTACCCGGGCCGAGCCGAGGATCTCGTCGTCCGAACCGACGCGCAGACGCTCGTTGGCTGGAACCTCCGCCAACTGACCTTGGCGGAGGCGATTGCGTCTGGCCGTCTCGAGATCGAGGGTCCGCCCCGGCTGGCCAAGGGGTTCGGCGTATGGGTGCGGCCGAGTCCGTTCTCCGCGGCGACCCTGCAACGGTGAACGTCTCGAGAAGACGTTCAAGCCGAAGGGGGCGCCCCATGAAGGCGCCCCATGAATAGGACGTGAAGCGAACGGGTCTGGACCCTGGAGCCATCCGGGAGTCGCGCGTCCACCCAAGGTGACGCCTGGTCGCCCCGGAGACCCAGTGGCCCGACGATACGTTCGATCAGATGAAGGACCGGCTCCTCCCCCTCGAATAACCGATCCGGCACCCTCTCGATCCGCCCCTCCCGCTCCACGAACACGTCGTCCGGTCCGTTGACCATCACCTCGGTCACCGACGGATCCTTCAGCAGGAACTCGATCGGTCCGAACCCGACGACATCATCGGAAACCTCGTTCACCACCCGCGCGAGGTCGCGCGCCGGCAGGATGGCGCCGCGTTCGCGCAGGACCGCCATCGCTTCCTCGCGGACACGCATCCGCCGCTCGGTCGGCGGCGCGGCCGCGAGCCCGCGAGCGTCGACCCGTTGCCGGAGTTGGTCCCGGAGCTCGCGACGAACCAGCGTCAACGCGTCCCGGCTCATGAGGCGACCTCGATGGCGTCGGCGGGTGTCTCGAGGATGGTTCCCGCGAGTCGGTCGAATGCGCGGCCGATACGCCCGCGCGGAGGCGAGAGACGCCCGTGATCCTGGAGGCGAGCGACGGCACCGTCGAACGGCACGACGGCGAGCGGTTCCCGTTCGAAGACCCGACGCACATCGCCGGCGGTGATCTCGCTCCGGGCGGCGCGGTTGACGACGAGGCCGAAGCGCTCGTCGAGCCCGAGCGGGGCGAGGATCTCGATCGCGCGCGAGGCAGCGCGGAACGAGAGCACGTCGAGCGAGACGACCTCGAGGACGCGATCGCTCTGCTCCAGGCACCACCGCGTGAAGACCGAGAGG
>JALYLP010000184.1 GCA_030774195.1 Actinomycetota bacterium
TGCTGATCCGTCCGCCAGATCTGCGCCCCCACCCCGTCCAGCTCCGCGAGCGCGTTCGGGTTCGGATGTCCGTACGGATTAGGTTGGCCGACGCTGATCACGGCGATCTGAGGATCGAGGGTGTCGATGAACGCCGGGAGCGAGGTGTCCCCGCCGTGGTGCGGAACGCGCAAGACGTCGATGTCGGGGACGAGCCCCGCGTCCAGCATGACCTGTTGCGCCTCCCGCTCCGCGCATCCCGTCATCAACAGGGTCGTACCGGCCGCGTCGAGCAGGAGGACCACCGAGTCGTTGTTCGGATCCGAATGCGACCCCTGCCAGCAACGGTCGGGCCCGAGGACGTGGAACGCGAGGTCACCGACCGTGATCGTCTCGCCAAGACGTGCCGACCGAACCGGGACGCCGGCGGCCGCCAGCGCCTGTTCGAGCGGGAACATCACGTCCGTGTGGTGGTGACAGGCCGGGTCGTAGTACACGCCGACGGGGAACCGAGCGAGCACCATGGGCATGCCGGCGATGTGATCGACGTGCGCGTGCGTCGCGATGATCGCGTCCAGACGCTTGATGCCGAGCGCCTCGAGCTTCTGTGCCACCAGATCCTGGTCGGGACCGGCGTCGATCAGGACGGTGGCGCCGCTGGGGCTCTGGATCAATGTCGCGTCGCCCTGTCCGATGTCCAGGAACCGTGCGGTGATGTTCGAAGGCGGACCTGATCCGAGCGCCGTCGACCATACGACGAGCGGCAGCGCCGCAACGACGCAGACCATGGCCGGACGTGGCAGTCGCCTCCCCGAACGCAGCCACCACGCCACCACCACGAAGACCGCACCACCGAGCACGAGGACGAACGGACCCCCACCGGTAGTGATCCACGCGACAGGTGCCTTGGCGAGGAGGCTCGCCACGAAGCGGAGATATCGCATCGGGACGAGCGCCAGGAGCGAGACGAGCTTGCCGAGCGGGAGCCAGACGAGCCCGAGGACCGATGCAGCGATGCCGAGGAGCAGGGCGGGCGAGACGGCGGGAAAGGCGGCCAGGTTGGCGAGGATCGTCACCCCCGGAACCTCGTGGAAATGGAAGAGCAGCAGTGGCGTGACGCCGATCTGCGCAGCGGTCGTGGTTCCGGCGGCGAGGGCGACGGGACGGGGGATGAACCGCTGCATCCGTTCCGAGATCGGCGACGCGAGCGCAACCATCCCGGCGGTCGCCGCGACCGACAGCTGGAAGCCGATCGCGTAGACGAGCCACGGATCGAGGACGAGCAGCAGCAGCACGGCGACGGCCAGGACGACACCGGCGGCCCGCGGCCTGCCGAGTAACACACCGGTCAGCGCGATCGTCGCCATCACGCCGGCGCGGAGCACCGAGGGCTCCGCGCCGGTGAGCACCACGAAGAGCAGGACCGTGCCGATCCCGAACGAGAACCGCGAGATGCGACCGAACCCGAGCGCGCCCGCGAACGCGAGCACGGGGGCGAGCACCATCGCGACGTTCTCCCCCGATACGACGAGCAGGTGGCTCAAGCCGGTCGACTGGAAGGCTCGTGTGGTGACCGGATCCAGTTTAGACGCGTCCCCGAGGACGAGGCCGAGCAGGAGCCCGTCTTCGGGCGGTGGGAAGATCCGTTCGATCGTGGAACCTACGAAGGCACGAACGACCTGGGTCAGATGGACGAAGGGGTTCGGCGCGGGTCCGAGACGCGACACCTCGACGGTCCGAAGCACGACGGCGAGCCCGCGCCGATGCAGCGCGTCGGCGAAGTCGGGCTCGTCGGGGATCTGGAGGCTCCCGCGGAGCTCAAGCTGATCGGCACGCACGGCGACCGGAAGATCGCCATCGCCGTCGACCCACACGGTCTCGCGGACCGAGGCGGCGCCATCACGCCACGTCACACGAGTGACGTCGACGAGCGCGTGCCAGCCGATGGCGCTCGTCACCGGATCCTCGCGAAGTGTCCCGACCACCGCGACGGAGCGCGGCGCGAGTCGTCCGAGGAGCGAGGTCTCGCGGCGCGCCTGCGCGATGCCGCCCCAGCCGACGCCGCACAGGAAGACGCCGAGGATCAGCAGCGTGAGGGCGGCGAGTGGGCCGCGGGGG
>JALYLP010000185.1 GCA_030774195.1 Actinomycetota bacterium
GCGCCCTTCAACGCCGACCTCGACTCCGTGGCCTTCGTGGCGACGGGGACGATCACGAACGACGACAACGTCGGTCCCAAGCTGGCCGTCGGCGACGCGACCGTGCTCGAGGGCAACTCGGGCACGACCCCGCTCACCTTCACGGTCGCGATGGTCCCAGTCTCGGCCTCGGACGTGACGGTGGACTACGCCACATCCGACGGGACGGCGACCACAGGCTCCGATTACACCGCGGCGTCCGGCACGCTCACGATCCCGGCGGGTCAGGCCTCCGGTTCGATCGTGGCGAGCGTCAACGGTGACACGACGTACGAGCCGAACGAGACCTTCGCGCTCACGTTGTCGAACCCTGTGGGGGCCACGATCGTCGCGGGCACGGCCGTCGGGACGATCATGAACGACGACCCCCTCCCCCAGCTGGTCGTTGGCGACGCGAGCGTGCTCGAAGGCAACTCGGGCACGAGCCCACTCACTTTCACCGTCGCGATGGTCCCCGTCTCGGGTTCAGACGTAACGGTCGACTACACCACGTCCGACGGAACGGCGACGGCAGGCTCCGATTACACCGCGGCGCCCGGGACGCTCACGATCCCGGCGGGTCAGACCTCCGGCTCGATCGCGGTGAGCGTCATCGGTGACACGACGTACGAGCCGAACGAGACCTTCACGCTCACGCTTTCGAACCCTGCCGGGGCGACGATCGTCACGGACACGGCCGTCGGCACCATCATCAACGACGACAAGATCCCGACCACGCTCTCGATGAAGCTGGCGAAGGGAACGACCGCGATCAAGGCCAAGGGTTCGATCCAGGCCGCCACGAGCGGGATGAAGATCAAGGTCAGCCTCCTGCGCAAGGTCGGGGGCAAGTACGTGGTCGTGACCTCCAAGACCGTCGGCGCCAAGGGCCTCCTGGACCGGAACAACGACGGCATCCCCGACGCCGCCTACGTCGCGTCGTTCAAGCGGCCCGCGCATGGCTCCTACCGCTTCCTCGCGCGCTACACGGGGAGCACGCTCTACAAGCCGAGCAAGCGCACGCTCTCGTTCAAGCTCTGAGCCGAGCGAACCCCTACCAGTAGCGAGCCGTCGCCATCGCGACGATCGTGATCCCGAGCAATCCCAGACTGATCCTCGCGAGCGTCTTGATGAGGTCCTGCAGGAGTGGGACCTTTGCAGTCAGATCGGGCGCAGGCGGCCCCTCCGAGGACGCGATCTCCCGTCCGAGCGCCAGCAACCGTTGCACGTTCGGGCGTGTGCCGAACAACCCGACCAGGTACGCGACGATCGCGGCCACGCCGCCGATCGTCAGGGCGACGCCGTAGTTCGTTCCGAGCAGATCGCCGAACCCGCCCGCGTCGTTCATGTCGCGCAGGTACAGGATCAGTCCCGCCGCGATCGTGACGCTCGCGATGATGAGGATCCGGTCCACCAGTCGCCGGGCGCCGAGCAACTCGGACATGAACGGTGCGCCCGCCGGGGCGATCGCGGCCGCGCTCGGTTGCACGAACACGACCAGGAAGAAGACCGAACCCACCCACACGGTCCCGGCGCCGATATGCACGATCCGGAAGACGATGAAGAACCACTGGGCAGCGATCATGGCGGAAGCGTAGCCTCGACCCCTGCGATGCGTCGTATCCGTGCGTGGCGAAGCGGCGCCGCCGTGCTGCTCCTGGCCTGCACGGCCGTCTCGCACGCTCCGCCGTCCAGGCATCCCACCCGTCCACCGACATCGGCCACCGGGTCGTCCACACCCGCGTCACCGGTAGTCACCGGTCCTCCGCGACCGCGGGTCCGGCCCGCGGAGGCGAGGTGGACGGACGCGATCGATGCCCTCGTTGCGGGGCGGGACGTCGCCGTGGCCGTCGGGCTGGGCAACCGGATCGTCTACCTCCATCGTGGGCGCGGTCCTCGCGTCCTGGCATCGAACGAGAAGATCCTCACCTCGATGGCGGCCCTCGACGTGTTCGGACGGCGCCACCGGTTCCCGACGGTGGCCGCCGCGGATGGGCGCGTCCGCGGCGGGCGTCTCGAAGGGGACCTCTGGTTGATCGGCGCCGGTGACCCCGAGCTCACCGCCGCGCAGCTCGCCGCGCTCGCCGTTCGGCTCCGCGCGCTCGGGATCCAGCGGATCACCGGCTCGATCGTCGGGG
>JALYLP010000186.1 GCA_030774195.1 Actinomycetota bacterium
ACGTACCCGGTCCCCGGTTCGTGCGGACCTGCCCAGGTCCCGATCAGACCGTTCAGCGCCATCACCGTCTTCACCTGCTCCGACTCGAAGAACCCGTCGACGATGTCGGCGATCGACATCGTCATCAAGCGCGTGAGATCGGCGACCCCGCGCACGCCGAGCCCTCGGTACCGCCAGGCGAGCGTGAGCTGTTCCTTCACATCCCCGAGCGACCGAGAGCCGAGTCGTGGCGGCGTCCGCATCAAGAGCGGACCGAGCACATCCGCGAGGCCGCCGATCCACGCCTCCCATCGCTCCAGCGCATCGGCGTCGCGTTTCGAGAACTTCGCGAACTCATCGCGATCCGCCTTGGCGTCGTCGGACTGGATGATGCTCCGCCCGTCCGGGAACGGGACGAAGTACGGACCGACCGGGATCCCCCGGTAGCCGTGTCGCTCGAGCTGGAGATCGCGAAGGATCGTGTCGGGCATCAGGCTCATCACGTAGCTGAGCGTCGTAACCTTGAAACCCGGCGCCTCGGGCCACGGCGCCATCGTGTCGGCCGCCCCGCCGGTCTTGTGACGCGCTTCGAGAACGAGCGGTCGCGCACCCTTCTTCGCGAGGTACGCCGCGGCCACGAGGCCGTTGTGTCCCCCGCCCACGACGATCACGTCGAACCGGCTCGAGGTCGCCATCCGGCGACGATACGACTGAACCTGATCGGCTTGTATTGAACGCCGTTCAGACGGAGGGACGGTCCGACGTCGCGCTCAGGACCCCGACCGGCTCGCCGTCCATCGAGTCCGCCGAGGTGAACCGCGGCGGCGTTTCCAGTACGTCGTCCTCCTGACCCTCCGGCTGGCCCTCTCGCTCGACCTCCGGCTCATGGCGGAGGCGGATGAGCGGCGAGAGGGTGAGCGCGGCGAGCAGCGCCGTCAGGCCGCCGATCCGATACACCGGCTGCGGCCCGACCGCGCGCAGCACCGGCCCAGCCAGGATGTACGCGATCGCCAGACCGCACGACAGGACCGCATCGAAGGCGGCCATCGTGCGGCTCCGAAGCGCATCGGGCGTACGGCGCTGCATGATCCCGTTCTCGGCGACCATCGTGATGCCGTCGCTCGTGCCCATGATCAAGAGGCAGACGAGGGCAACCGGGAAGGCCGGTGCCCACCCCACGCCGAACGCCGCAGCGGCGATCCCGAAGGACGCGATCGCCAGCCAGACGGGTTCCGTCCGCGCCTTCATGAATCGTCCGCAGGCGGCACCGAGGACCGAACCGGTACCCCAGCACGTGATCAGCAGCGCGAAACCGATCGATCGGGTACCGAAGGACTCGGCCAGCGGCGCATCCGCCACCATGCTCATCCCCATGCCGAGGACGAACACGAACCATGCGATCGCCAAACGGCGGAGCACTCGTTCACGCCAGAGGAAGCCGAGCCCGGCGAGGATGCCGGCGTCAGGCGTCGAGGCCGCAGGGGCCGTCGTCCGATCCTGCTGGAAGTTCCCGTGGACCGTGAGCGTCAGCACCAACGACACCCCGAAGGTCACCGCGTTGAGCGCGAAGACACCGGACGCGCCGAACGGGATCAGCAGGACGCCACCGAGGACGGGACCGACCGCGATGCCCGCGTGCACGCCCATCGTGACGAGGCCGTTCGCCCAGGAGATCTGATCGTCGGACGTAACGAGGTTGGGGATCGCCGCCCGCGACGCAGAGAAGAACGGCAGCTCCGCGATCGCCGATCCGAAGGCGAGGACGATCAAGGTCGTCGGCGCATGCGTGAACACCATCGCGAGGAAGAACGATGCGGAGATCGCCTCCGACCAGATCATCACCTTCCTGCGGTCGAAGCGGTCGCCCAGCGCGCCCGCGAACGAGCCGAGCAGTCCGGCCACGCCGAAGGTGAGGAGCAGGGACAACGCCTGCATGCTGGGCGAATGCGTCCGGTCCCAGACGGTGAAGTTGAGGGCTGTGTACGCAGCCGCACCACCGGTGATCGAGATCAACCGACCGACGGCGAGGCGACGGATCCGGGAATGTGCGGACTGTTGACGGGTGCTCATGGAGCGGCTCCTCGATGTGGGTTCCGGAGAGGTGATCGGCGCGACGGCAGGGGTGCGAGGTGGCGCGCGGGGGACTCAGCGTCCGCCCGTATCTCCTGCCGTGATCACCGTCTGCTCCATAGCCCATGCAGGGTAGCACACACCGCCGGCAGGTCGAGGACCCGAGGTCACGAACAGATGTCAGGCCTTCGGTCGGGCCCGGTCAGTCGGGGAGCGTCACGGGGCGGATCCGCTTGGCTTCGATCGCCCCGGCGATGTGCTCGAGGACCTCCGGGGGAACATCGGAGTCGACGGTGACGCACATCAGCGCCTCCATCCCCTGCCCCTCGGGCTTGCGCCCCACGTCCATCGTCGCGATGTTGATCGAGTGGTCGCCGAGGATGGTCCCGACCTTGCCGATGATGCCCGGTCGATCCACGTAATTGAAGAACACCATCCGGGGAGCGGGCGCGATCTCGATGTCGAAGTCGTTCACGTTCGTGATCCGTTCGGCGTTGCGGGTCACGATCGTGCCCTCCACGCTGGCCGGACCCTCGTCGGTCTCCGCGCGGATCGAGATGAGGCTCACGTAGTCCTGGCTCACGGTGGAGCGCATCTCGCTGACGGTGACACCGCGGTCGCGCGCGAGCATCGGCGCGTTGACGAAGGACACCGGCTCGTTGACGGATCGGCCGAGGATGCCCTTCAGGATCGCGAGCGTAAGGACGCGGGTGTCGTGCTCCGCGATCCTTCCCAGGTACGAAGCGACGACGCTCCGCACTCCTCCCTGCGCGAGCCCCGCGGTAAGCGATCCCAGCCGTTCGGCCAGTGGGACGAACGGGCGAACGACCTCCGACACCTCCGCCCCAGCCGAGACGTTCACGGCGTACGGCACGAACTCTCCTTTCAGCGCCAGCCGGACCATCTCGGCCACGGTCGTCCCCGCCTTGTCCTGCGCCTCGCGCGTGGATGCGCCAAGGTGGGGGGCGACGACGACGTTGCTCATCCCGAACAACGGCGAGTCGGTCGTGGGCTCGACGGCGAACACATCGAGGGCCGCGCCCGCTAGGTGGCCGTCCTCGAGGGCCTTGGCGAGAGCCTCCTCGTCCACGATCCCGCCTCGTGCGGTGTTCACGAGTCGAGCCCCCGGCTTCATCATCCGGAGCTCCTTCGCTCCGATCAGCCCCTCGGTCTCCGGTGTGCGCGGCAGATGGATCGTCACGAAGTCCGACTGAACCAGGAGTGCCTCGAGCGTGGGCATCATCTCGACGCCCATCTCCTTCGCGCGATCGACGCTCACGTACGGATCGAACGCGATCACGCGCATCCCGAACCCGGCTGCGCGTGCGGCAACCAGCGAGCCGACCCGCCCGAGTCCCACGAGCCCGATCGTCTTGCCGGCGAGCTCAACGCCCTCCCAGCGGGAGCGTTCCCAACGGCCCTCGATGAGGTCCGCGTGTGCTTGGGGCACGTTGCGCGCCTGCGCCAACAGGAGCGCCAGCGTCTGTTCGGCCGCGCTGATGATGTTGGACTGCGGTGCGTTGACCACCATGACGCCTCGCCGGGTGGCCGCTTCGACGTCCACGTTGTCCAGTCCGATACCGGCGCGCGCGACGACCTTGAGATCGACCCCGGCAGCAAGCACGGCGTCCGTCACCCGGGTCGCGCTTCGGATGATCAGCGCATCGTAGGGCGCGATCTCCGACTCCAACGGCCCCGTCGCGAGATCGGTGCGGACGTCCACCTGGAAGTCCCTCCGGAGGAGGTCGAGACCCTGGTCGCTGAGCTGCTCCGTGACGAGCACCCGCACCGTCAGCGAGCCTCCTGGAACACCTGCTCGGCGGCGGCCACCGCGGCCCCGCGCTTCACCGGGTGGTCGAGGCGTTCGAGCGTCATCTCGAGCGCCGCGAGGCCACGGATGATGTCCAGCTCGCTCACGTAGCCGAAGTGGCCGATCCGGAAGACCTTCCCCTTGAGCGGGCCCTGTCCGGGCGCGAGGACGCATCCGAAGTCCGACCGGATCCGGTCGCAGATCGTATCCGCGCTGATGCCCTCCGGGGCTCGGATCGCCGTCACCGTCCAGTTGTCGTCGAGCCCCTGGCCGAACAGATCGAGCCCGAGCGCGCGAGCGCCATCCTTCACGGCTCGGCTGAGGCGCTGATGCCGCAGCAGCGCGGCGTCCACGCCATCTTGGAAGTACAGCTCGAGCGCTGCATGCAGCCCCTGCATCACGCTGATGGCGGGTGTCCACGGGTTCTCGGGATCCGGGAGCTCCGCGAATCGCTGATACTCACGCCAATCGAAGTAGAACCGCGGGTTCTCGGCTTCCTGGGCCGCTCCCCACGCGCGTTCGCTGATCGCTACGAATGAGATCCCGGGGCTGGCGGAGAGGGCTTTCTGCGAGCCGCCGATCGCTACGTCGATCCCCCAGTCATCGAACGCGAACGGCACCGCGCCGAGGCTGCTCACCACGTCGACGAGCACCATCGCGCCGGCATCCTGGGCGACGCGTGCCAGTTCGCGGATCGGTTGGATCACCCCTGTCGACGTTTCCGAATGCGTGAGGAGGACCCCTTTGACCCCCGGGTGTCGGGCGAGCGCGTCCGCGACCTTCGACGGGTCGAGTCGCGTCCCCCACTCCTCCTCGAGCGGGTGCACGGTCAACCGAAAGGCATCCGCGAGCCGTGCCCACCGCTCCGAGAAGAAACCCGCGAGCGGGACGAACACTTCGTCACCGGGCGAGAAGCAATTCTGGATCGCGGATTCGAGTCCGCCCGTTCCGCTGGAGGTCAGGACTAGGATCCGAGCATGCTCGGCGCGGTACAGCGTCCGGAGCCGAGCCGTCACGTCCCGCATCAGCGC
>JALYLP010000187.1 GCA_030774195.1 Actinomycetota bacterium
CTGTTCGTTGGTCCGGCTTGCCATACGGCACCCCCTCCCAAGGTGGAGGCGCTCGTCGAGCGGGCGTTCCCCACCAGCTGACGTTCGCGCGAATCGTTGCACCGGAGCGCGGAGCTGTCTAGCCGCGTGGAAGCGAAATCATCCGACGTGCCTGGTCAGGACTGGGAAACGGTCACGCTCGCCGGTACTCCGCAGCCATCTCCGTGAGCCGCTCGTGGGTCTCCTCATACACCTCTCGGCGGGGGAGGTATTCCTTCTTGGCTTTCACCACGAACGTGTAGTTCGGGTCACAGACGTTCGCGACGGGGCTCTCCGAGATCTGCGTGACCAGCTGGTACGCATCCAGCGTGTCCAAGCCGAACTCCTCGACGAGCCACATGACCAGGTCGCCGTGGGCGATCCGGAAGGCGTCCTCGAGCGGGCGCGCAGAACCCGTCGACATGATGTGCGTGTCGTCCTCGAGCCGCGGCCACGGTGTTGGTCGGCCCTTGACGAGGTCGACGATCACGGTGGTCTCCATCGCCCCTTCGACGGCAACCCCACACGTCTCGCCCTCGCCCTGGCGGTAGTGGCCGTCTCCGATCGAGAACAGCGCCCCCTCGACGTTGACGCCGAGGTAGCAGGTCGTACCCGCGCGCATCTCCGGTGTATCCATGTTCCCGCCGTGCGGGCCGGGGACCAGCGCCGAGCGCGCCTCGAGGTTGGCCGGCGCCACGCCGACCGTGCCGTGCATCGGCTCGAGCGGGAGGTCGACGGTGTGATCGCTGCGCCGGGCCTCGTAACGGACCGTGCGGCGCGCCGCATCGACCTGGTAGATCCACACGATCTCCTCGAGGGGATCCTGCAGCGAGACCGTCGACAGGGTCGAGGTGAGCGCGCCGAACAGCGGGAAGGTCGTCGAGACGCCCCAGTCGCGGGCAGGCTCGATCGAGACGAAGTGCAGCGCCAGCGTGTCGCCCGGCTCCGCTCCATCGACGAAGAACGGTCCCGTCTGGGGGTTCAAGAACGGGAACGTGATCTTCTCCGACGCGAGGTCGTCGATCGTGCTGACGAGGCCCGTGAAACAGTCATCGGTCCATAGCTCGAGCACGTCACCGGGCTTCACTTTCATCACAGGGCCGGTGCCACCGAACGTCCACGCGTACTCGCTCCGCTCGGGTCGGTACGAGATGACGTTCATCCCCGTCATCACCCGCCTCACCCGCGCTCGAAGTATCGAGCGAGCTCCCAATCGGTCACGCACGTGTTGTCGAAGATGATCTGTTCCTGTTCTGCGGTGTTCAGCAGGTGCTCGAACACGAAGTCCCCGAAGGCCTCGCGGGCGACCGTCGATCCGCGGAACGTCTCGACCGCTTCGTGCAACGAGGTTGGGACGCGCGGGACGTCCTTGGCTTCATACGCGTTACCGAGGAACATCTCCGGCGGTTCCACATGGTTGCGGATGCCCCACATGCCGCTCGCGATCGTGGCCGCGAACGCGAGGTAGGGGTTCGCGTCGCCACCCGGGAGGCGGCACTCAACGCGGAAGCCGGTGTGCTCGCCGACCGTGCGGAAGCCGCAGGTGCGGTTGTCGCGGCTCCACACGATCGCGGTCGGCGCCCACGACCCCAGCTGATAGCGCTTGTAGGAGTTGACGAAAGGCGCGTACATCCATGCCATCTCGCGCGCCGTCGCCATCAACCCGCCCAGGTACCAGCGGAAGGTGTCGCTCATGTGGGGCGGTGTGTCGCCGCCCCACATGAGCGACTCCGAACCGTCGACGTCCCACACGCTGGAGTGCAGGTGACACGAGGATCCCGCCTCGGCCATCGTCCATTTCGCCATGAACGTGACCGCGACGCCGTTGAGCGCGGCGATCTCCTTCGCGCCGTGCTTGTAGATCGCATGATGGTCCGCGTTCGACAGCGCATCGGAATAGGTGATGTTGATCTCGTGCTGGCCCTTGCCGAACTCACCCTTGGAGAATTCGATCGGGATCCCCGCACCCCGCATGTGGTTGCGCACCTGGCGGATGAACCACTCGTCCTTGGTGGTCTGCAGCATGTGGTAGTCCATGATGTATGGGGAGCTTGGTCGTGGATCTCGGTACGCGCGCTCGGCCAGATCTTCGAACGAGTCCTTGAACAGGTAGAACTCGAGCTCCGACCCGGTCTTGACCTGGTACCCCTGGGCGGCAGCCCTCGCGATCTGGTCCTTCAGGATCTGGCGGGGAGCGACGGCGACCGGCTCGCTCGTTTCCTCGTCGGCGATGTCGCAGAGCACCATCGCGGTCTTGTCGATCCACGGGCACAAGCGGAGGGTCGTGAGGTCAGGGATCATCCGGAAGTCGCCGTAGCCGGTCTCCCAGCTGGCGTATCGGTATCCCGGGAGCGGCTCCATCTCCATGTCGATCGCCAGCAGGTACAGGCAGGCGTGCAGGCCTTCCGCACCCAAGATCTCCTCGATGAAGAAGTCCGGGAGCACGCGCTTGCCCATGTACCGACCCTGGAGGTCGGTGAACATGCAGAGGACGGTGTCGATCCGGTTGTTCCGGGACAGCTCCTGGAGCTCCTCGATGGTGAGCATCCCCTGCCGCTGCATCTCGCCTCCTCGCCGTCACGTGCGCGGGGC
>JALYLP010000188.1 GCA_030774195.1 Actinomycetota bacterium
GGGCTGATCTGCCCTGAGCCGGCGAGAGCCTCTCGAACGGCCGAGATACCGGCGTCCTGCTCACATCTTGCTCACGACGGGACGACACGCGCGGGCACACGACGGCACCAGATGACACAGGACGACACGCACGACGCGATTTCGTGCGTAACCCTCTCTCCGAGTCGTTTCTTGCACATTTCTTGCAGAGCGGCCCCGGTTAGGATCTCTCCTTCCGGGGCCATGTGCTCTGAACTGGGACTTCTTCGTCGCGGGGACAGGATTTGAACCTGTGACCTCTGGGTTATGAGCCCAGCGAGCTACCGGACTGCTCCACCCCGCAGGAGAAGGCTAGCAAAGCCGCCGCCCAACCGGCCAGCACCGCGCGGTGAGAGAACGGGCCGTCCTCCTCGCGAGACGTACCATCGAGCCATGCACGTCGTCCGATCCCTGTTGAGCGGCCAGCCAGATCGAGACGCGTCCGGCGGCGTCCGCACGATCGCGAACCCGGCACAGCTCGACGAGGTCGTGAGCGAGGCGCACCTCGGCAACGCGGACACCTTCCTCCAGGCATGCCGGGCCGCGAAGGCGGCACAGCCTGCATGGTCCTCCGTCCCGGCACCCGTGCGCGGCCGTGCGATCCAACAACTGGGGCGGCTCGTCGAGGACAACGCGGAGACGCTCGCTCGGCTGATCACCCACGAGATCGGCAAGCCGATCAAGGAGTCTCGCGGTGAGGTCCAGGAGGTGATCGACACCTGTTCGTTCTTCCTTGGCGAAGGACGAAGGCTCTACGGGATGACGGTGCCCTCCGAGATGCCGGACAAGCAGCTCTTCACGTTCCGGACACCCGTCGGCGTCGCGGCCATCATCACCGCCGGCAACTTCCCTGTCGCGGTGCCGTCCTGGTACCTGGTGCCCGCACTCCTGTGCGGGAACGCCGTCGTGTGGAAGCCCGCGGAATACACGCCCGCGATCGCCGAGGCCTTCGCACAGCTCATCCAGCATGCCGGCCTGCCGGAGGGGACGTTCCAGATGGTGCTCGCGGACGGGCCCGAGACGTTCGCCGGACTCGAACGCGCGCTGAACGAAGGGGTCGTGGACAAGGTGGGTTTCACGGGATCGACCGCCGTCGGTGAGCGGCTCGGAGAGCTCTGTGGCCGACACCTGCAGACACCATGCCTCGAGCTCGGCGGCAAGAACCCCCTCGTCGTGATGCCCGACGCCGACTTCGACCTCGCGGTCGAGGGCGCGCTGTTCAGCGGATTCGGAACCGCGGGGCAACGCTGCACATCCCTCGGAACGGCGATCGTGCATCGCGACGTTCACGACGACTTCGTCGATCGGTTCACGAAGGCGGTCACCGAGGCGCCGATCGGCGATCCGACCCGCGACGTCCTCTACGGCCCGATGATCGATGAGCGCTTCGCGGCCCGGTTCGAGGATTGGCTCGAGCTGATCCGCGATCACCACCAGGTGCACGGCTCGAGCGCGGTGGGACGGATCACGCGAGCGGCGCGGCGCGAAGGATTCGTCGGCGACGATCCCGAAGCGGGCTTCTTCTACCACCCTACGATCGTCGACGGCGTCCGGGCGGAGGACGACCTCTATCGGATCGAGACGTTCGGCCCGATCGTCGGGGTCGCGCGCTTCGATACGTTCGACGAGGCGATCGCGCTCGCAAACGGGCACGGGTACGGCCTGTCGTCCTCGATCTACACGACCGACCCACTGCACGCGTTCCGCTTCCGGGAGCGCGTCTCGGCCGGCATGGTCAGCGTGAACAACTCCACCTCGGGCGCCGAAGCGCACCTCCCGTTCGGCGGCAACGGCCGGAGCGGCAACGGGTCGCGGCAATCGGGTGTCTGGGTGCTCGACCAGTTCACGCGCTGGCAAGCGATGAACTGGGACTACTCGGGTCACCTCCAGAAGGCCCAGATGGACGTCGCGGACGTCGCCGCCGATCTCTCCTATCGCCTGCCCGAGTAGCTACGGGGACGCCGACGCGCTCGCGCTCGGCGTCGCGGTGGGCGGGGTCGGGGTTCCGCTAGGTGTCGGCGTGGTTCCGGCGAGCCTCGCGGCTTCGTCCACCGCATCCTGCGCGGCCTTGATCTCGGTCTGATACGCCCCGAGGTTGCCCGCCTGCAGGGCGGCCTGGGCCGCGGCGAAGTGCTGCTGGGCCTGGTTGAGGAGCGCTTGGATCCGCTGCGGCACCGTCCCCCCACCGCCGTGGTTCCCACCCCCCGAGGGCACCTGGCCGGTCACCGCGCCCTTCAGGGCGTCCTGCAGGTTGTCGGCGATCGTCACCGCGCCTCCGCTCCCGTTCACGATGATCACGTCGTGGAGTTGCGGGATCGGCGTCTGTTGCGCCTGCACGTAGACCGGCTGGACGTACAGGAACGAGTTGTCCACCGGGATCACGAGGAAATCGCCGAACAGGACGTTCGACCCTGCCTGGCTGAGGAGCGTGCGCTCACTCGAGAACCGTGCGTCTTGGTTGATCCTCGCGAAGACCTGGGTGGGTCCTTCGATCGTGCGCCCCTCGGGGAACCGGAACACAGTGAGTTGTCCGTAATCCGGTTGGTCCGACGACGCCGCCATCCACGCCACCATGTTCTGGCGGTCGGCGGGAACGAACGGGATCACCAACTCGAATTCCTCAGTCTTCCCGTCGGGCAATCGGATCAACTGGTAGTAGGGGCGGATCGGCGCCGTGGCGGCTGCGCCGGAAGCGGTGAGCGTGGGATCGCTCGGGATCGCCCAGAAGTCCCGCTTCTGGTAGAAGTCCGTCGGGTTGGTCACGTGGTACGCGGCATATTGGGACGCCTGGACCTGGAACAGGTTCTCCGGGTACCGGAAGTGCTGCCACAACTCTTGCGGCGCGGTGTTGATATCGGTGAACAATCCGGGGAAGGCTCGCGACCAGACCTGCACGATCGGGTCAACGAGGTTCGCGTAATACGTGATGCTGCCGTCGTAGGCGTCGACGACGACCTTCACTGAGTTACGCAGATAGTTCACGTTCCCCTGCAGCACCGTGGTCGAGTAATCCTGCCCGGGAGCCGCTTGTGCCAGGTCGACCTGCTGAGAGTAGGGATATTCGTTCGTGTAGGTGTAGGCGTCCCAGATCCACACCGGTCTTCCGCCGACGATCGCGACGTACGGATCATTGTCGAACTTGAGGAAGGGAACGGCCTTGCGCACCCGCGTTTGGATGTCGCGATAGATCATGATCTTGCTGCTGCTACTGATGC
>JALYLP010000189.1 GCA_030774195.1 Actinomycetota bacterium
GGCCGATGCCGGATCGCCCCCCGCCTGACCCTCGCCCTCCTTCCGACCTTCGAACAAGGTGCTTCGCGGATCGAAGAACCCGCCGGCCGGTCGAGCATGGGCGTGCCAGTGGTCGGGGATCCGGCGCCGCTCAGGATCGACCCAGAATCCTCCTTCCCCGTACCGGTCCGCGGCGACCCGCTGGAGGCGCTCGAGCAGGGCACGCTCCAGTCGCGGATCGGGCAGGCCGTGGGTTCGCCACACGATCATCGGCGTCATGCAGACGATGCAGTCCGCCACCCAACAGTCCCCGTCCTCCAGGTGCCATTGGGTCAGCCGATCGGCGGAGCAGAGCAGGCACCCCTCATCCATCGGCCGGGCCCAACCGAGCATCGCTGCCGACACCCACGCCGTGATCGCGGAACCACCCGAGGTTCGCCTCCACCGCCATCGTGTACGGCGCGGATGCCTCATACGTCGGGCACGGGTCGGCCGAGCACGGGTCCATATCGCTCACGGAGATGATCCGGCCGTCTTCACCGACGAACGCCACCGAGAGCGGGATCAGCGTGTCCTTCATCCAGAACCGATCCGTGACCGGTCCGTCGAACACGAACGCCATCCCGTCGTCCGGAGCCAGCGCCATGACGTGCATGAGCCCTGCCTCTCGCTCCGCTTGCGTCTCCGCGATCCGCACAAGCAAACGATCGCCTCCACCGAACACGACAGCACCCTGCCGCGTGGACGCGAGCTGGACCGACCCCGGGGAGGAGCAGGCCAGAACTCCGATGAGCAGCGAGACGAGCAGTATCCGACGAATCACCGGAACCATCATCCCGCAGGTCGGCGGGTGCACAGACGGAACGGCTCCGCGGCGGGTTGCGACGGGCTCCCTGGGGCGATACCGTCCGCGCGCCCATCGACGCTTGGAGATCATCTGTCCGCTCGCATCCACTCCGACGTCACCGGTGTCGCCGATCGCCGGCCCCATCCGGGCCGCGTGCACGCTGCGCTGCTCCTCGTCCTCGTCTGTGTGTTCGCCGCCCCTGCTCCCCCCTCGAAGGCCGAGCCGGCGCCGACCATCGCCGGCTGTCGGAATCCCGATGTGCCCCGCTCGTTCCACCGGCATCTCGTAAGCGCGATCAAGGTGTCGGGCAACCTCCCCCACGGGTGGGCGGGCTCGCCGTACATCGCGAAGATCGTGTGCTGGCAGGGGACGGCCTTCGATCCGGCCTTCCGCGCCCATTCCGACGATCAGCGGTGGCACGGCGTGTTCGCGATGACGACCAGAGAGGTCGAGACGATCGCGGGCCCGGGGATGAGCAACGATCGGTACGAACTGATCTTGACCCCCAGCTGCTTCGTCCACGGTTGGACCGGATGCCCGCATACCACGGCGAACACGCGGATCGCACAGCAGCTGATCGCGGGTCTCCGATGGATCTGGCTGGATTACGGCCGACCGAAGGCTGCGTGGCGACACATCGTGCGGACGGGTCGGTTCAACTCGTATCCGCGACCCGGGACGGATAACACCCCAACCAGGTCGCCGTTCCGGCTCTGTCCCGTCCGCCCTCCCGTCACGTACGACGACGATTACGGCGAGCCGCGAACCACGGGCGGGTACCATCCGCATTCGGGGAACGACATCCATGCCCCTACCGGTCGGCCGATCCGCGCCCCCTTCGCAGGGTTAGCCGTCGCGCACAGCGACGATTGGTTCGCCGGGCGTTACGTAACCGTCGTCGGCCACGAGGGCTACGTCCGCGATGGACACATGGTGCGTTTCGGCCACCTGGGATACGTCGGCGCGGGCACGGTGATCGGATACGTCGGCGCGACGGGCGACGCCCGCACGACCCATGACCACTTCGAGTGGCACCCCTGGAACATCCCTCGAACGCTGCACGTAGCGCCCTCCGGGTTCAGCCGCATCCTCGATGGGATCGACCCGTTCCCGTTCCTCAACCAGGTCTGCAGGACCTGACGTCACCAGCCGAGGACTCAGCCGAACGCGGCATGGAACGCCCACACGAGGAGTGCGCCGGTCACCCCGAGCACACCGAGCACCACCGCCGTCACCGCGAGCACGACACCGCCGATCTTCGTGAGCGTCGACGGGATGGAACACGAAGGGTCGCGCCCA
>JALYLP010000190.1 GCA_030774195.1 Actinomycetota bacterium
ATCTCCTTAAGTCGCGCCAGGTAGCCCGCATCGGGCAGGACCACACCGCAGTTGGTCATGACCGGCTCGACGACCATGCCGGCGATCCGGCCGTCGTGCTCGGCGAAAGCCTGTGCTGCGGCGTCGGCGTCGTTGAACGGCACCACGACCACCTGCTCCGCCACACCCTCGGGCATCCCGAGCGTCTGCGGGACCGGGACCGGATGGTCCCGCGGGCCGGCCTTGTCCTTCGGCGGGAAGACGCTGACCATCAAGGAGTCGTGGTGGCCGTGGTACGACCCCTCGATCTTCATGATGAGATGGCGACCCGTCAGCGCGCGCATGATCCGCACGGCGTCGAGCGTCTCCTCGGTTCCCGAGTTCCCGAAGCGCCAGTACGGCAGCCGGTACCGTTCTGCGAGGTTCTCCGCCACGACCAACGCGTCTTCGGTCGGCTGAGCGAAATGCGTCCCGAGCTCGGCGCGCTCCTGCACGGCCTCGACGATCTTCGGGTGCGCGTGCCCCATCACCATCACGCCGTAGCCGTTGTGGTAGTCCACATACTCGTTGCCGTCGATGTCCCAGATCCGTGATCCCTTGCCCCGAGAGACGTAGATCGGGTGCGGCGGCCACGTCTGCCAGGACGACGACACGCCGCCGGGCAGATGGGTCTTCGCCTCCTCGCGGTACGCCAGCGTGCGGACGTGCTTGCGATCGAGCGCCCCGACCTCCCGTTTCGTGAGCTCTTCGACGAGCTCCAGGTCGATCTCGACGACGTCGGTCCCGGTGCTCACGGGAGCGCGTGCTCCAGCAGGTCGTCCAGGATCCGTGGGAACGAGGCGACGGCGAGTGACAGGTGGCCATGCTCGTCGAGCAGATTCGCCCGAGCCCCGGCGACGTGCGCCGCCATCCACTCACCGTGTGCGAACGGGACCATCCGGTCCTGCTTCCCCTGCCACAGCGCCACGGGGACGTCGATCCCATCGAGCGAGAAGCCCCAATCTGTGAAGAAGGCCATGTCATCGTCGAACCATCCCCAGATGCCGTTCTTGACGGACCGGTTCATCGACGCGATCAGCGCCATCGCGTACTCGCCGGTGATCGCCGCTCGATCGACGTCGGGCAACAGGCCGGCCCCGACGGCGTCGATCAGCTCCTGCGGCTCCTTCGCGGCCGAGAGCCCCGGCGCTTCACGCTGGAGGTACGTCTCGAGCGCCTCCGGTCCTTCGAGGACGGCGGCGAACTCCTCGAGGTTCTCGGGCCCCTGTCCCGCGAGCCAGTCGAGTCCCTCGGCGCCCCACGGGGCGGGGCAGGCGATCGCCGCGCAGCCGCGAACCCGATCCGGGAGCAGGGCCGCACACGCGAGCGTGTGAGGCCCTCCGCCCGACCCACCCGACGTGAAGAACCGGTCGGCGCCCAGATGGTCGGCGATCGCCGCGACGTCGCGGACGCAGTCCGCGACGGCGCGACCCTCCGCGCGCGTCGACTCTGCGTACCCCGGCCGGCTGTACGACACCCAGCGGAGCCCGCGTTCGGCGGCCGCCCGGACGAACAGCGGCATCGGCACGCCGGCCCCCGGCGTCCCGTGGTGCGAGATGAGCGGCGTCCCGTCCTCGGGACCGTCGACGTAGACGTTGACGACCCGGCCGTCGGGCAGGGGAAGTTCCATCGGAGTGGCGATCTCGATCATCCGGCTAGTCTCGTGTGGAGCAGACGTTGCGGCAAACGCGCTTACGAGGCCACGGCGGCGGCGAACTCCTCGAAGTTCGCCACGTAGCGCGCGGCGTCATCCTCCGTGTGGAAGACCGAGAGCGTCCAGGTCTCCTGCGTGGTCCACGGGGACTTGAACACGCCGCGGTTCTGCTGGAACAGCCACGCGAGGTAGCTGATCCGCTCGTCGATGCCGACCGCGTCGCGGTACTCCCGGACCTGCTGCTTCGAATAGATCACGGAGCCCTTCGCCCCCACACCCGTCACGTAGCACGGGAGCCGGAAGCGTTCGGCGACCGAGGTCAGTCCGTCCTTCATCGCCTTGTCAACCCGGTTGAACTGTTCGTAGACCTCGGGCGTGAGCACTTCGGTCAGGGTGGCTCGCATCGCCGCCATGGTGAGCGGGTTGCCGTTGAAGGTGCCGGCCATGTCGTAGTCGCCCTCGATGACGGGACGGAAGAGCTCTCGGGTGGCCCCGATCGCACCACACGGCGTTCCGCCGCCGATCGCTTTCGCCAGGCAGATGATGTCCGGCACGACACCGAACACCTCGGTTGCACCCCCGTAGGCGAGGGTCGCGCCGGTCTTGACCTCATCGAACGTGAGGTAGGCACCGTGCTCGTGGCAGAGCTCCTTGAGCCCTTCGAGGTAGCCCGGCTCCGGGAGGATCACGCCACAGTTCATCATGGCCGGCTCAACGATCATCCCGGCGATCCTGCCCGGGTTCTCCTCGAACGCGCGACGCACCTCGACGAGGTCGTTGAACGGCACGACGCGCACGAGGTCGGCGAAAGCCTGCGGGATGCCGAGCGCCTGCGGGACCGTGACCGGATGCTCGCGCGGCCCGATCTGCGAGCGGTCGGGACCGACGCTGAACATGATGGAGTCATGGTGGCCGTGATAGCTGCCCTCGATCTTGATCAACATGTCGCGGCCGGTGTTCGCCCGCATCAGGCGGATCGCCTCGAGCGTCGTCTCGGTTCCGGAGTTCGCGAAGCGCCAGAGCGGAAGCTTGAACCGGTCCGCCAGGTTCTCCCCGATCACGTCCAGATCTTTGGTCGGCTGCGCGAAGTGCGTTCCCCGGCGCGCGGCCTTCTCGATCGCATCCACGATCAAGGGGTGCGCATGTCCCGCCACCATCGCGCCGTAACCCAGATGGAAATCGAGGTACTCGTTGCCGTCGATGTCGTAGATCCGGTTCCCCTGTCCGTGATCGATGAAGATCGCGTGGGGCCGGGAATCCTGCCAGCTGGAGGCGACGCCACCGGCGATGAATCGCTCGGCGATCGCGCGGTAGGCGATGGACGCCCGGTGTTTCGGCTCGAGCGCCGCTTCCTCCTCGGCGATGAGCGCATCGATCCTCTCGAGGTCGAAGTCGACGGATCGATCCGCAGCCATGCGGCCCGCCTCCTCGCGGGAAACGGCCATCCGGACCCCATCCAGCCCGATTTGAACGGCCGTTCAATAACTAGCCTGATGGTGCCATACGCCGAGACGAGCCGCAACCCTGGCGCCCGATCGCGTTGGTATCGTGATGAGGCTTCCCCGTTGCGCGTGGTGGCCGTAGCTCAGTTGGTTAGAGCACCAGGTTGTGGTCCTGGGGGTCGCGGGTTCGAATCCCGTCGGTCACCCTCTCGCTGCGGCTGGATGGACCCACTCTCAACGTTCAAGGAACTGACCCTTGCAAGCCGATGAACGGAGGCAAGGGGGAATCATGGTTGAGCAGTTCGATCCGCTCCGCATCATCGCTGGGCTGCGTTCCCACGGCGTCAATTACGTCCTGATCGGCGGTCTCGCGGCCGCCGCCCACGGATCGCCGGTGGAGACCGACGACGTGGACGTCTGCCTCGCGTCGGACGATCAGAACCTCGACCGGTTCGGGCTGGCGCTGCTCGATCTGGGCGCGAACCCGGCCCCGGACGACGGGGAGGACGACGATCGCGTTTCGTTCATCACCGGAGCCGGTCGGCTCGACTGCATGGAGCTCGGTGGCCGGTACTCGGAACTCGCTTGGAACGCGAAGGACATCGATCTGGGTCGCGGTGTCGTCGCCCACGTCGCCGACCTGAAGGATCTGGCGGACCTGAAACGGTCGGCCGGCGACCTCTCCGGGGCGGCACATCTCGGGTCACTCGCCGCCGCGCCCGTCGAACCCGAGGTCGGTGAGCGCGAAGAACATCTCTCCGGGCCGGTCCGCGAGGGGCACGGCTGGGGCACGAAGTTGATGAAGAATCTCGAGCGCGTGGACACGTGGCTGACGGATCTCAACAACGGCGACATCCACCGCAGGCAGAAGGCGTCCTGACGAGCTAGGGGCCCGCCGAGGGATTGATATCCTTCGGCGGGCCTCTAGCTCAATCTGGCAGAGCAACGGACTCTTAATCCGCAGGTTCCGGGTTCGAGTCCCGGGGGGCCCACTTCTACTACTGTTTGGTTCCGTCTGACGCGTGACGTTTCGGCTTCGCCTGACGGGTGACACCGCTTCGCCTGATGGGTGACGCTGGCTCTGCCTGCCCTGTGACCTCCACGCGCTCATCCTTTCCACCCCACGGCGGACCTTTCCGCATGGTCGGCCAGAGGCTAGTCGGTGGTTGATCCCCGTCGGCGGATCCATTCTCGCCCGGCAGCCCTTGCGCCTCTCCAGCGACGCCAGTGCGGTCCCTCCCGAACTCCGTGACGTAAGGGTCACCCCGCGCCAGCATCCAGCTCAGCTAGGAGTCGCACGACCTTCCGCCGCTCCTCCGGATCCAGTGTCAGCATGTCGATGATGTCGGCCCAGTCGTCGCCTCGCCCGTCGCGGTAGCGGAGCAGGTCCGAGGCGATCGCGTCGCGGTCGGCCTGGTCGCGGATCAGGGCCGGCGAAGGGCGTCACGAGCTCGAGA
>JALYLP010000191.1 GCA_030774195.1 Actinomycetota bacterium
ATCCCAGCCACCAGGATGGCGGCTGGGATCGACCGGATGATCCGACGAGAGCGCAAGGTCCGTCATCCTACCGGGGCCACCCTGAACGCCGATTTCGTGTGGTCGTGTGTCTCAGGGTAGGGGCGCCAGTCGGACGAACGTGGCCAGCGAGACGGGGCCGAGGTAGGAGAGCGGATCGACGTAGGCACCGTCGAGCTTCACGCCGAGATGCAGATGCGGGATGGGCGCAGCGGGATGGCCCCATCCGGTCTGCGCGATCGGCTGGCCCTGCAAGACACGGTCGCCCTTCCTGACGAGTTTCGCGGACAGCCACGAGTACGTGGAGGAAAGACCTCCGCCGTGGTCGATGGTGACGAAGAGATACCCGCCGACGGGACCGGCGAACGTGACGGTCCCGTCAGCCGGCGCCACGACCGTCGTCCCGACCTCTGCCGCGATGTCGATCCCTCGGTGCCCGCTTCCGTACGGGGTGTCCGGCGGATCGAACCCCTGGATGACCGGGCCGACCACCGGCCACGTCCAACCTCCGGCAGTTTCGGCCGCTGCGGCCGAACCGCTGCCGACCGTGATCGCCGATGTCAGGACGGCCAGAGCCATGATGATCCACGGACCGCGACGCATGTGGGCTGCAGGCTAGGTGCCGCGCCGATGGCACACCGTGACCGAGGTCACAGTTCTGACTCGGTCAGTCCACCTCGGAGAGCTGACCGCGGAGGACGCCCACGGCTTTCGTGTGGATCTGACACACACGTGACTCCGTGACGCCGAGGATCTCGCCGATCTCGGCGAGGGTGAGTCCCTCGAAGTAGTACAAGGTCACGACGATCTTCTCGCGTTCGGACAGCGAGTTGATCGCCGCGGCGAGGAGCCCGCGGGTCTCCTGCGATTCCATGCCCGTGCTGGGATCGAACGCCTTGTCGGCGAGCGTGTCGATCAGCGACACGGTCTCCCCACGGTCCTGACCCACGTTGACGGTCTCGTCGAGCGCAAGCACGGAGACGAACGAGATCTGCGTGACGACCTGATGCAGTTCGGTTCGCGAGATCCCCAGACGACCGGCGAGTTCGCTCTCCGTGGGTTGACGCTTGAGCATCGACTCGAGGTCCGCGAGCGCCTTCTCGATCTCGCGCTGCTTGAAGCGGACCGAACGCGGCACCCAATCCATCGCGCGGAGTTCATCGATGATGGCACCCTTGATCCGCGGGATCGCGTACGTCTCGAACTTGTTCCCCCGGCCCGGCTCGAACTTGTGCAAAGCGTCGATCAAGCCGAACATCCCGTAAGACACCAGGTCTGCTTGTTCGACACTGGCGGGGAGACCCGTGGCGACGCGGCTGGCCACGTACTTCACGAGCGGGGCGTAATGCAGGATCAGCTTCTCGCGGGCCGAGACCGTCGCGCTCCCCTTGAAGGCGTGCCACACCTCCGCGAGCTCGTCATCTACGTGGGGCGGGATCGTGATCGGCGCCGGTCCGGCCTTCGCCCGGACCTTGGTCTTGGTCGGGGTCGCCGTCTTGGTCGCCGTCTTGGTCGCGGGTGCGGTCTTGGTTGTCGTCTTGGTCGCGGTCTTGGTCGCGACCTTCGCTGGAGCCTTCTTCGTCGTCGCCACGATCATGCCCTCGGGTGGGAGCGTTCGTATGCCTCGAAGAGCCTCGTACGCGACACATGCGTGTAGCGCTGCGTGGTCGCAACGGTCGCGTGCCCTAACAGCTCCTGCACGGCGCGGATGTCGGCTCCTCCTTCCAGCAGGTGCGTCGCGTACGAATGCCGCAACGTGTGCGGCGTGACCCGTCGCCCCGGCAGCAGGCGTCCCGAATATCCTTCCACAAGCGCCCGGATATCGCGTTGTCCGATCGGCCGACCCTTCCGATTGAAGAAGAGCGAGGTCGAGCCCGTTCCCAACGCAGCCCTGCCCTCCGACACCCATCGCCGCACGGCCTCGACCGCGGGGTCGGACATCGGCACCTCGCGTTCCTTCGAGCCCTTGCCCATCACGAGGACCCGTCCTCGCGTCAGGTCAACCCGGTCGGTGGTGAGTCCCGCGACCTCGCTCACGCGCAGACCGGAGCCATACAGGAGCTCGAGCACGGCGCGGTCGCGGAGCGCAACCGCGCGGGTGGCCACCCCCTCGTCACCGGTTCCGCCGTCGGCTTCCTCGGTGGGGGGCGCCTCGACCAGGGTCTCCGCCTCGCTCGGCCGAAGGACGGTGGGGAGCCGGTTAACGACCTTCGGGCTTCCCAGCGAGGAAGAGGGGTCGCGCGGTATCCGGCCTTCGGCCAGCGCCCACCGATAGAAGGTGTGGATCGCCCCAACCCGGCGCGCGATCGAGGCTCGCGCGTAGCCGAGCGTGTGTTGCTGGGCGAGGAACCGGCGGAGCGCGGTGCGATCGGCCTCCTCGAGCGACGACCCGCTCCTCGAGAGGAAGCCTGCGAGGTGAACCAGATCCCGTTGATACGCCACCACCGTGTGCGTCGAGAGGTGGCGTTCCAGCCGGAGGTGGTCGGCGAACGCGCGCACGAGGTAGAGCTGCGACGGGGGAAGGGTGTCTTGTTCCACGAGGTCTCTCTCCGGGCGCGCCGGGGGAATGGTCGGCGCAGGTCGCTCTCATATCGTCCCAGCGCCCCGGACCACGCGCAATCACCCAGACGGGTGTCCGCCGTCGTCCAGCTCCGAGGCCATTCGGCCCCCCGATCAGGAGCGGGCTGCCTTGAAGGTCCGCTCGAACCGACCGCCGACGCCGCGAACGAGCCCCCGGAGCTCGAGCGCGATCAAGACGGTCAGGGCGTGCGCAACCGGCATCCCGGTGGCTCCTGCGACCGCCGTCGGGAGCATCGAAGTGCCCAGCGACGCAAGGACCCTGCGCTCGTCGGCCGACAGCCCCCGTGGCACCCCTCGCTCCCACGAAAGACCCCCATCGAGTCCGAGGTCCTCCAGGAGGTCGGCCGTTCCACGGATCATGGTGGCGCCGTCCCGGATCAGCCCGAGCGGCGTCTCGGCGAGCGGGCTCGTCACCGGCCCGGGAACCGCGAAGACATCGAGGCCCAGGTCAACAGCATGTTCCGCCGTGATCCGCGTGCCGCTCTTAGCAGCGCCCTCGACCACGACCACGCCCCGGCTGAGCGCTGCGATCAGACGGTTCCGAGCGGGGAAGCGGAACGGCTCGACCGAGGTGCCTGGCGGGTACTCGCTCAGGACCGTTCCCGACACTTCGATCCGCTCGAACAGACCCCGGTTGCTGGCAGGGTGCGCGACGTCGATCCCGGACCCGAGGACCGCCACCGTCACACCGCCAGCGTCGAGCGCCCCGCGATGTGCAGCGGCATCGATCCCGACCGCACCGCCGCTCACCGTGACGACACCCGCCACACCAAGACCTCGGCCGAGATCGGCGGCGACCTCCATCCCCGTGGCGGTCGGGCGTCGTGAACCCACGACGGCGACACGATCGTCTCCGCGACCGAGGACGCGGCCTCGCGCGAAGACGCCGACCGGCGGATCCGCGAGCCGGAGGAATGCCGGGCAATAGTCGGGATCTCCCGGCACGGCGAAACGTGCGCCCGCGCGATCGAGGCTCCTCCGGATCGTGGCGACATCCGTGCTCGTCAAGAACGCTCGGTCGTTGTCCGATCCAGCGTCGCCGGCACGGATGCGGGCGAGGGCGCGGGAGGCGCTTCCCGTTCTCCAGATGAGCGCGTGCAGCGAACGCGGCGTCGGTCCGAGCAGGCATCGCAGGAGGAGCAGCTCGTCGGTCTCCCCCGAGCCGCAGCCGAATCCGTCGGGGAAGCCCGTGGGCGCCGCGACGTCAGCCGACACGCGCCAGACCCTCGTCCTGCTCGAACGCGGTCCGGTAGGAGAGTGCCTCGGCGACGTGGTGTTCGGAGACGCGAACGGCACCCGCCAGATCGGCAACCGTCCGCGCGACCTTGATCACCCGATCGAAACCGCGTCCGGTGAGCGCCATGTGGTCGACGGCTCTTCCGAGCAGGCGTTCGGCATCCGGGCACAGCTGCGCCTCGCGGCGCGCGATCGGCCCGGGCAAGTGGGCGTTGCAGGTGATCCCGAGCGCCGAGTAGCGGCGCCGCTGCCGATCGCGTGCCGCGATCACTCGATCGCGGACCACCGCCGAGGGCTCGCCGGCAGATGCGCCGAGCAGTTCGTCCTTGGTGAGGCGCGGGATCGTGAGCCGAAGGTCGATCCGGTCGAGCAACGGTCCGGAGAGTTTCTGCCGGTAGCGATCCTCTTGATCGGGGCGACAGCGACACGACCGCTGCGGGTCACCCGAGAACCCGCACGGGCAGGGGTTGGCCGCCGCCACGAGGGTGAATCGAGCGGGGAACGACACCGATCCACTGGAGCGCGTCACGACGATCCGTCCGTCTTCGAGCGGTTGGCGGAGCGCCTCGATAGCGTCGCGCCGGAACTCGGTCAGCTCGTCCAGGAATAGAACCCCCCGGTGCGCGAGGCTCGCTTCGCCGGGGCGAAGGACCGTTGAACCACCGCCCAGGAGCCCCGCGGTGGACACCGAGTGGTGCGGCGCCCGGAAGGGACGCTCGCGCAGGAGTCCGCGCCCCGCGAGCAGCCCCGCCACCGAGTGCAGCTGGGTGGCCTCGAGGGCCTCCTCTCGGGTGAGATCCGGGAGGATCGTGGGGAGGCGCCGGGCGAGCATGGTCTTGCCGGCTCCGGGCGATCCGACCATCAGGAGGTTGTGGCCACCGGCCGCCGCGACCTCCAGCGCGCGTCGCGCTTCGTCCTGACCGCGGACCTCCGACAGGTCTGCGGAGGCCGCGGGTGCCGGCCCCGTCAAGGAGGGTGCGATCTCCGGCGGACGCCAGGTGCCGCGGAGGAACCCGGCGACATCTTGGATGGTTGCCACGCCCGTCACGGCGAGCCCATCCACCTGCGCAGCCTCGACCGCGTTGGCCGCCGGAACGATGACGCCGCGGAGTCCGCGACGCGCAGCCGCGATCGCGACCGAGATCACACCTGGCGTCGGAAGGACCTCCCCCTTGAGTGACAGCTCGCCGAAGAAGACGTGCCCGGCCGCGGCCTCGGGCGGTACCTGCCGGGTCGCCACCAGCACGCTCACGGCGATCGGGAGGTCGAGCCCGGCACTTTCCTTCCGGAGGTTGCCGGGGGCGAGGTTGACGACCACGCGGCGCAGCGGCCACTCCAGCTCCGCATGTTCGACCGCCGGTCTGATCCGATCCCGCGCATCTTGCACGGCGGCGCCGGGAAGCCCGGTCACCGTCAACGACGGGAGCCCCCGGCCGACGAACGCCTCGACCGTGACCGGGTGGCCGCCGACCCCGAGCACGGTCACCCCGATGACCCGTCCGTACATGCGACGACGCTACGGCCGAGGGTGGGCGCGAACCGTGACCACCGTCACACACCGGTAGCATCGCCGCCATGACACCAGACGGCGGCTTCCCCGTCCCCGATCCCGAGCTCCTCGACATCAGGGACGCCGGCGTCTCTCGGACGAGCCTCGAGCAGCTCGGAACAGCGATCTGGACCGAAGCTCTCGACTGGCTCTACGGCGAGGCCATGGTTCGCCCGATCCAGCGCGAGAGCTATCCGGATTCGCGACGCCGCTTCTTCGGTGCCTCGAACGTACCCGCCCCTGCGCCGCAGCTCGGCAGCGCCGCGGACGAGGTCCTGGCGGAGTTCCGCGAACGTGTCGCGCCGATGACGTTCAACGCGCAGTTCCCCGGCGCGTTCAGTTACTTCACCCCGCCCCCACTGGTGATGTCGATCGGCGGCGAGGTGCTCGCGCAGTGGCTCCATCAAGGGGTCGACGTGTGGCACGCGGGCCCGGTCGGCGCGTTCGTCGAGGAAGAGGTGGTCGGCTGGCTCCGGAACCTCGTCGGATCGGGGGCGGGCTCTTGGGGAGTCCTCACCTCAGGTGGGGCGATGGCGAACCTGATGGCGCTCGCCGTGGCTCGTGACATGCATCTCGCCCGGATCCGTGGGGACGACCGTCCTCCGCGAGGGGCGGCGCTCGAGGGGGTTCGTGTCTACGCGAGTGACCAGACGCATTTCTCGGTCGAGCGCGGCCTGGACATCCTCGGGTTCCCCGGCGGCACGCTCCGGGTGGTCGCGTCCGACGAGCGGTTCCGGCTGCAAGCCTGACCCGTCGCGGACGCGATCGCGGAGGATCGTGCCGCCGGCTTGACACCGCTCGCGATCAGCGCGGTCGCCGGA
>JALYLP010000192.1 GCA_030774195.1 Actinomycetota bacterium
CTTCGGGATGAGGGTGTATGGACGCCGATCCTGATGCTCACCGCGAAGGACGGCGAGTTCGACGAAGCCGAGGCGCTCGACACAGGCGCCGACGACTATGTGACGAAGCCGTTCTCCTATGTCGCGCTCGTCGCACGGATCCGAGCGCTGATCCGCCGAGGGGCCGCCGAGCGGCCGACGATCTTGCAGGCCGGCGACCTGCGCTTCGACCCAGGTACGCGGCACGCGTTCCGAGGCGACGCCGAGCTCAACCTCACCGCTCGCGCGACCGCCTTGCTGGAGTTCCTGCTCCGACGCGGGGGCGACGTGCTGAAGGGCAAGGGGCCCACGCCGGCGCGGTTCCTGCTCGGCCGAGCCAGCGATCGACTCGACAGGGTGCCCGGCCGGGTCGAGTAAGCTGGCTCATCCGCGCCGGTAGCTCAATGGATAGAGCATCTGACTACGGATCAGAAGGTTGGGGGTTCGACTCCCTCCCGGCGCGCTACCCGCCAGGCTCGATCCGGATCGACGCGAGGATGTCCCGCAGCTCGGCGAGGTCCTCGGGCGGCGAACCAGGGGACCGCTCCGCCGCGATCATCAGGCGGGTGCCCTCGACGTCGAGGATCCAGAACTCATCGGTGTAGCCGGGGGCCCCTGTAGCCGTAGTAGGCGTCGCCTACCTCGGCCGCGTCCATCGGTGCGATCCAGCTCCGGACGTCGCCGGCATCGCAGCGGTCGAACGCGATGTCGGGCACAGTCCACTCCAGGTGCTTCCCGCTGTAGCCGTAGATCGTCACGTCCTCAGGAGCCGTCGTGACTTCGAACGGCGCGAGCTCCGACAGCGCGGTCGCGAGGTCGTCCACAGTCGGCCCGACGGGCGGAACCGCAGCGAAATGGTCCTGACAGCCGTCCGTCACCAGGTTCACCACCATGGTGATGCTCACGCCGACGTGACGTCGTCGGGGCCGAACTTCGCCGCGCCGATCCAGTTCGACCATCCCTCGGCGGGGATGTCGTACACGACCCGGAGCGGGGTGGACGGGTCGAGGTCGGCGTCGATGAAGTAGGTCCCGGGCTCGATCGGACCGAGCGGCTCGAAATCCATCATGTCCCGCACCGCCGGAGCGGTCTCCGTCTCGCTCGGCGCGACCGACGACGGAACCGGGGCGTCCGCCGTGCCCGAACCCGATGAGCATGCTCCGAGCGCGAGCATGAGCGCCAACGCGAGCGCAGGTGCGGATCGGGTCGTCATCGGGGATCCCTCCATCATGGGCACGCGCAGGAGTACGAACCACCGGCCCAACTCGCGTACGTGAGCTCGTCGATGGGCTCGGTCTCGCCACCACCGGTGGCGTCGAATACGGTGACCCCGCCCTCGTCCTTGTGGAACGCGATCTGTGATCCGTCGGGCGACCACGTGAGGCCGCACATGTAGTTGTAGGTGCACCCGGCGAACGAGACGCTCCCGATCTCGACCGGAGCGGCGCCGTCCATCGGCGCGACCCAGATCCGGATCTCCCAGTCCGGCCCCGACCTCTCCGTGAACGCAAGCCGTGTCCCATCGGGGGACCAGTCGACGACCAGTGGGTCGGAGTTGTAGGCCAGGACGCGAACGTTCGATCGGTCGGCGTCCACCGCGAACAGGCGTCCGGCACCGGGCTCCGATTCGGTCCGAACGGTGATGCTCGCTCCGTCCGGCGACCACAGGATCTGGTCGATCCATTCGAAGTCCTCGATCGGCAAGCGCACGAGGAGTGAACGCTCTCCGCTCCGCACGTCGACCGTGGAGAGCGCCCCCGGGGCATCTGGAACGCGATCCGCGTCCCGTCCGGCGACCACGCCCAGTGGGGGCTGACGTCTGGTTTGCCGCGCCCACCGGCGACGATCCCGAGGTCGGTCGTCTCGCCGGTCGTGAGGTCGATCGTGCGCGTCAACGTCGAGTCGGTGGTGATCGCGAGTTGGGCGCCGGTCGGCGACCACATCCACTCCAGCCCGAAGTCCGCCATGAGGAACGGTTGCCCCCCCGTCGCGACCAGTCGAGGCTCCTGCGACTCGGCCACGACCCACAGGTCCCAGTTGGCACCCTCGCCATCGGTCTCGTACGCGACCCAGCGGCCGTCGGCCGACCATCTGGCGGAGTAGACGGTGCCGAGGTTCTCTACGAGGACGCGTTCCTCGCCGGTCTCGGGGTTCACGGCGACGAGATCGCCGGGCGCCCGCCCGAGGGACCGCCCGGTGAAGCTCAGCACCTCGCCGTTCGCGCGCGGGACGTCGGGTGCGGGGCTCGGTGCCGGGCGATCGGCGGGGAAGGGGGCTGTCCGGATCGCCTCGACGCCCGCGAACGTCGCCACGGCGATCGCCGCCGCTGCGACCGCCGTCACCACGCCGTTCACGAGGAGCCGTCGACGGGCCCGCCGGACCGCCTTCGGCATGTCGACCACCGTCGCGGGGACCGTGTGCGCACGGCGGAGGAGCATCTCGCGGACCTCACGCTCGTCGATCATCGTGGCATCCCTTCCACAGCCTCGCGAAGCGTCTTCATCCCGCGCGTGACGAGCGATCGGACGGTCCCCGGCGAACACCGGAGGACGTCGGCCGCCTGCACGTCCGAGAGATCCTCGTAGAACCGCAGGACGATCGCCGCGCGTTGTCGCTGGGGCAGCCCGAGGAGGACGCGGTGCATCGTCTCGTCGAGCTCGTCGTTAACGTTCGTGACGGCGCGGGGAGTGGCGGCCAGTCGCTCGAGGTACGCGCGCTCGACCCGCCGGTGACGGAAGTGGCTCGTGGCGAGGTTCACGATCGTCCGGCGCAGGTACGCCCCGAAGGCGTTCGGATCGCGCAGGTGGCGCAGGCGACCGACGAGACGCGCGAACGCGTCCTGCACGAGGTCCTCGGCCAAGGCTCGGTCGCCGGTCA
>JALYLP010000193.1 GCA_030774195.1 Actinomycetota bacterium
GATTCCTTCTCACCGGCATCGACGGGACGGGCGTCCAGCAGGCGGTACGACCCGTTGGCCGGCTCCAGCCGGCGGCGCGCGATCAGGGCGCGGACAGCTCGGGCGGTGGAAAGGGCATCGGGGAGCCCGAGCGCTCGTCCTATCTCAGCTGGGGTATCCGTCATGACTTCGCCCACTGCCACGCGCTCCACGACTGCAGCAAGGAAGGCATTGGCCCGCTGGAGGCTTTCATCATTCATGGACGTCAATCATGCAACAACTAGCTATAACTGCGCCAGTTCTGCTTCAACGCATCGGAGCTTCAGCAACCCGATGCGCACTCGAGTAGCAGCTGGTTGTCAGATACGTATCGCCCAAGGTCCCCGTCCGGTCGGCTCGCGCGTTGGCGGAAATGCCCGGCGCCATCCTCGAGCCGAACCGCCGGCCTGATGAGACGGATCGTGTTCGTGAAACCGCCGAGATCCTGAGAGCCCACCGGATCTCGCCCCGCGTCGCGGAACGCAAGATGAAGCACGCCACCGGACAGGGAGTAGGTCAGGACCAATCGGATCTGTCTGCTCTGGATCTGTGCCACGGGAAAGTCGCACCGTGCGTTGCCAACGAGCCGCGCGGTGGCGAGCCCACTGGTCGCACCGTCGGGGCTGATCGTGAGCGACCCGCGCGTCTGCCACGAAGTACGGCAGGCACCACCGACGTGGAACTGGTGTCGCGTCTCACTCGTCATCACGAGCCTCCAGCGTCCGTTCGTCGGCGGGAGCGACGGCGACCCCGTGGTGGTCGACCGGGCGCCCGGATCCTCCACGCCGGGCGGGAATGGGTCCGTATGCGCCGCGACGAAGGCACCCCCCGCCGCACAGACACCGAACACGCCCAGCCAGAGCGTCAGCTTGACCCAGCGAGGCACGGTTCGGAGCCTAGCGGCTGCGATGACGGACGTAGTCGCGCAGGACGAACTCGCCGACGTTGCGGTCGTCCATCAGGAAGACGCGCCCGCCGGTGCGCTCGGCGAGCCGCTCCATGAACCGCGCGAGCCCCTCCGAATCTTCGAGCATGAAGATGTTGAGGGTGACCCCGCTGCGTGACAGACGGACCGCCTCCGCGAGCGTCAGCCGGATCGTCTCCGGCTCGGGGGGCCAGGCGAAGAACGCCTGCTCGCCGTCCAGGTGCGCGGTGGGCTCCCCGTCCGTCACCATGATCACCTGGCGGGCGGCGCGAGGATGCTGCGCCAGGAGTCTCCCGGCCATCAGGAACGCGTGCTGCATGTTGGTCCCGTACGTGCGCTCGAACCCCGGGGTGGCGAGCTCCTCCGGCTGGAGCCGGCGCGCGAAGTCGCTGAACCCGATCAGGTAGAGGGTGTCGTGGGGATAGCGGCCCTCGATCAGCGCGTGCAATGCGAGCGCCATCTTCTTCGCGTGCACGAGGTGCCCGCGCAGCGGCATCGAGAACGACAGATCCAGCAGCAGGGCGGTCGCCGTCTCGGTCCGCTCCTCCGCCTCGACCAGTTCGAAGTCGTCGGGGTGGAGACGAACGACCCCCGCGGATGCGGCACCGCGCGTCACGGCGTTGAACACCGTCCGCTGCACGTCGATCTGTCCGTGATCGCCGAATCGCCACGGCCGCGTCTGCCCGGTGGGCTCGGCGAGCCCGCCCGGGTCCCGCGCCTCGTGCGTCCCCTCGCGGTCGCGCGTCAGACGTTCGAACACGCGCGTGAGCGCGCGTTCGCCCATCTTCCGCGCCCCACGCGGTGTCAGCTCCAAGCGACCCTGCCGCCGCTGCACCAGGCCCGCATCCTCGAGCATCTTCTCGATCTGCTCCAACCGGCGGAGATCGCGAACGGCGGGTTCCCCCATCGTCCGCCGGAGCGCCTCCTCGTCAACGTCTTCGAGCGATGCCCCCGGGTATGACCCCTCGAGCGTCCGGTCGAGCTCCTCGTAGTCGTGCATCCGCTCGAGCGCGTCCACCGTGGCCGACATCGGCATCGCGTCCTCGCCGATCCCCCAGCCCGGCTCATCCCAACCCGC
>JALYLP010000194.1 GCA_030774195.1 Actinomycetota bacterium
TGGAGACACACAAGACGATCACCGGGGACGACGTCGCAGCCATCGTCGACGGAGTAACCGGATCACTCGTCGATGGTCGTTCCTACCTGGACCCGGTCTTCCGTCACGAGCTGGAGCGCTATCACGACGCAGCCGCGAAGGCGCACCGGGAGCACTCGGGGGTCGACACCTCGATGCCGATGCCGATGCCTCCGCCCCCGCGCGCCGCGCTCCCGCCCGAGCCGAACGGACACGGGGCCGAGCCGGTGCCCGCGGGGACCCACGACCGACAACCGATCGCCCCGCGTCCCGACGGGGACGAACCGGCGACGCCGCGCTGAGCCTGGGTATCCTCGCGGGCATGCGTTTGTACGACTCGCTGACGCGCGAGCTCCAAGAGGTCGTTCCGGTCGATGGGCAGACGGTCAAGATCTACTCCTGCGGTCCGACCGTCTACCGTTACATCCACATCGGGAACATGCGCTCGTTCATGCTCGGTGACCTCATCCGTCGCGCTCTCCGGTACGAGGGGAAGCAGGTCACGTGGATCATGAACATCACCGACGTCGGACACATGACCGACGAGGTCTCCGACGCGGGACGCGACAAGATGGAGCTCGCCGAGGCGGACGAAGGTCTCACCGCAGCACAGATCGCGACGAAGTACACCGATGCGTTCCTGGAGGACGCTGATCTTGTGGGGATCGAGCGTGCGGACCTGTACCCGCGCGCGACGGACCACATCCAAGAGATGATCGATCTGATCGGCATCCTGATCGACAAGGGCCATGCGTACGAGGTCGACGGGTCCGTGTACTACGACGTCACGACGTTCCCGGGGTACGGGAAGCTCTCGGGCAACACCTTGGATCAGCTGCGCGCAGGACATCGTCAGGAGCTCGCCGTCGATCCCGCGAAGCGCCACCCCGAGGATTTCGCCCTCTGGAAGAAGGCCGGACCCGATCGAGCGCTCAGGTGGCCGAGCCCCTGGGGCGACGGCTTCCCCGGCTGGCATATCGAGTGCTCGGCGATGTCGATGAAGCACCTTGGCGAGCGGTTCGATATCCACACCGGAGGCAACGACAACAAGTTCCCACACCACGAAGACGAGATCGCGCAATCAGAAGGAGCGGTCGACCACCAGGTCGTGTCGATCTGGGTCCACGGCGGGTTCCTGCAGATGAGCGGTCAGAAGATGGCGAAGTCCGCGAAGAACATCTACCGCGTCACGGACCTCGCCGAGCATGGCATCGATCCGCTCGCCTACCGGCTCCTCTGCTTCGGCACGCAGTACCGCAGTGAGATGGACTTCAGCTGGGAGGCACTCGAGGGCCAGAATCGGCGACTCGATCAGCTCCGCCGACGGATGGCCGAGTGGGCGCCGGGAGCGGAGAAGCTCGGCGACGGGGCGACCGCCCTGGACACGCGGTTCCGCGACGCGCTCGCCGACGATCTGTCGATGCCGAGCGCCGTGGTCGTCGTGAACGAGCTATTCTCGTCGACGGCCGTTCCCAACGATGAGAAGTACCGTCTGCTCGCCGATTGGGACGCCGTGCTGGGACTGGATCTGCAGCGCGAGGCGATCGCGGGTTGGGCGCCCACCGACGAGATGCGTCGCCTCATGGCGGAACGCGACACCGCGCGCGAGGCGAAGGACTACGCCACGAGCGACGGGATCCGCGATCGGCTGAGCGCGATGGGCCTCGAGGTGATGGACACCCCCGAGGGCACCCGCGTGCGTCTGCGCGACTGAGCTGCGGGACGACGCGCGGCCGCCGACGAACTCATCCGACCAGGCGGAGGTCGCGCGAAGACCGGTTCAGGCGTTCGACACCATCGTCGGTCACGGCGACGATGTCCTCGATCCGCACGCCGAACCGGCCGTCGAGGTAGATGCCCGGTTCCACGCTGAAGGTCATGCCGGGCTCCAGCACGGTCCGATCCCCTTCGACGGCGTACGGAGGCTCGTGCACCTCCAGCCCGATCCCGTGCCCCGTCCGGTGGATGAACCGATCACCGAACCCTCCCGCGGCGATCACCGCCCGCGCCGCGCGGTCTACCTCTTGGATGGCAACGCCCGGCCCCACCGTGTCGACGCCGGCCCCTTGCGCCTCATGGACCAAGGCGAACACGTCCTCCAGACCGTCGGGGGCATCCCCGACGACGACCGTGCGCGTGGTGTCGCTGAAGTACCCGTCGAGGGAACCGCCGAAATCGAGCACCACCGGATCCCCGCGCGCGATCCGGCGAGACCCCGGCTCGTGATGCGGAGAGGCCCCGTTCGGTCCGCTCGCGACGATCGTGAAGTCGGCCGTATCGTGGCCGTGCTCCACGAGGAGCCGAGCCAGGTCGTCCGCGACGTCCAGCTCGGTCCGGCCGGCGAGCCCGATCCGGCAGATCGCCTCGAACGTCGCGTCGGCGGCCGCGCCCGCCCGACGGAGGGCGTCCAGCTCGTCGGCGTCCTTGCGTGCCCGGAGAGGCGCAAGGACCGGCGACGCCGACGTCCACGACAGCGCCGGCGCGACCGCCTGGAGACCCAATACGTGCACACCCCAGATCCGATCGGAGAGGCCGACTCGCCCGTTCACCGGCAGCACGCCGGCGATGACGTCGTACGGGTCGGAGCCGTCGCGCCAGGTCGCGAGTTCCACCACGCCGCTGGCTCCCGAAACGGCGGCGAGCGCCCGTTCGAGCTCGGGGACCACGAGCGTGGGGTC
This sequence comes from Actinomycetota bacterium, assembly GCA_030774195.1. GTDB lineage: Bacteria > Actinomycetota > UBA4738 > UBA4738 > HRBIN12 > AC-51. The sequence goes on from JALYLP010000194.1 coordinate 2,697, forward strand.
CCGGTGGGGTCTCAGCACCAGCACGGTCGGGCGTTCGAAGGGCGGCGGGTCGTACCCGGTCAGATAGGCCAGATCCGGCGACGGGCCGACCACGATCGCACCGAGCCCCTCGTCCGCCGCGCCGGCGGCGGCG
>JALYLP010000195.1 GCA_030774195.1 Actinomycetota bacterium
ACGCATCTTCTTGAACCACGAGTTGTACGACGACCTCGAGATGCTCGAGGTCGTGGCCACCGAGGTTCTCCCGCAGGTCCATCCCTAGATGGGATGGCTGGTCGTCGCCACGTTCGGTCTGCTCTAGATCGGAGGGATCGCGCTGTGGATCTTCGCGCTCGTCGACTGCATCCGCGTCCAAGATGACGCGATGTACCGGAGTGGGACGAAGCTCATCTGGATCCTCGTGATCGTCTTCACCCAGGTGATCGGCGCGATCATCTACCTCGTCATCGGTCGACCGGAACGGGACGCGAAACCGCCCGCCGTTGTCCCGCCACCGCCGCCGCCACCGAGGATCTGACGGCGGTCCTGGGTTTGGGCGAACCCGGATGCTAGGCTGACCGTCTTCCTTCGATCCCCATGGCCGAGTTCTCCATCGATCGTTTCGTCGACCGTTACGCCGAACGGACCTCCGGCATGTCCGCATCCGAGGTTCGGGCCCTCTTCGCGGTGGCTGCTCGCCCGGACGTCGTTTCGCTGGCAGGCGGGATGCCCTACGTCGAAGCACTTCCTGCGCAGGAGGTCCTCGAGGTGGCGACCCAGGTCCTCCATGATCTTGGGCCGACGGCGTTGCAGTACGGAGGTGGCCAGGGACAGCTCGCGCTGCGTGACCGTGCGGCCATGCTCATGGCCGAGGAGGGCGTGGACGCCGACCCCGACGACGTGGTGATCACGACCGGCGCCCAGCAGGCGCTCGATCTCCTCGGCAAGATCTTCATCGATCCCGGTGACACGATCGCCGTGGAGGCGCCCGCCTACGTCGGCGCGCTCACGGCCTTCGCTGCCTACCAGCCGCGTTTCTTCACGATCGAGCTCGACGACGAAGGGATGATCGTTGAACAGCTGGAACGAGCCATCGTTCGTGGCGAGCGGCCAACGTTCGTGTACACGGTCCCCAACTTCGGCAATCCCGCCGGGGTCACGATGTCGCGACGCAGGCGCGAGCACCTTGTGGCGCTCTGTCGCGAGACCGGGATCCCCATCGTCGAGGACAACCCGTACGGGCTGCTGCGGTTCGAAGGTGAGCCGTTGCCCTGCCTGCGGTCGCTCGACCCTCGCAACGTGATCTACCTAGGCACGGTCTCGAAGACGTTCTCCCCGGGTGTGCGGGTCGGTTGGGCGTTGGCCGATCGCTCGGTGATCCAGCGCCTCGTCCTCGCGAAGGAGGCGGCGGATCTGTGCGGTTCGAACCTCACGATGCTCCTGACCGAGCGATGGTTCTCCGACGACGCTCGTTGGAGGTCGGCGCTGACCGGGCTGGTCGATACGTACCGGTCGCGTCGTGACGCGATGCTCGACGCCCTCAAGGAGCAGTTCCCAGGCACGGCCACGTGGACCCATCCATCAGGCGGCTTCTACGTTTGGGTCACGCTTCCCGCGTGGTCCGATACGACGGCGATGCTCGCAGCCGCGGTGGAACGACGGGTCGCGTACGTCCCCGGCAGCGCCTTCTATCCCGACGGTCGTGGCGCGGATCGGATGCGGCTCGCCTACTGCTACCCCACCGAGGATCGGATCCGTGAGGGCGTTGCTCGGCTCGCTTCACTCCTCGAGGACGACGAGCGTCTCTATCGGAGCCTGCACGGATCATGAGGATCGCGATCGTGGCAGGAGGCCGGACCCCGGAACGTGACGTCTCGCTGCGGGGTGGGCGTCGTATGACACTCTCACTCAGCGAGCTCAACCACGAAGCGTGGCTCATCGATCCGGCAGAGGTGGCGCTGGTCGAGGCCCTGGCGGAGCGACCGCCCGATCTGTGCTGGCTTGCCTTGCACGGCAAGGAAGGCGAGGACGGCACCGTGCAACGCCTCCTCGACCTCTTGGGGATCGCCTACACGGGGACCGCGGCCTTCGATTGCGAGGTGGCGTTCGACAAGGTGCTCGCGAAGGACGCTCTGCAGCGCGCGGGCGTGCCGACGCCTCCGTGGGTCGTGATCGAGGGGTGGGCGCTGCGCGACCTTGGCGGGGGCGCCGCCCTCGGCACGGCGGTCGAACGCATCGGCCTTCCGTGCGTGGTCAAGCCCTCGAGGAGCGGGTCGGCCTTGGGTATGAGTTTCGTCGAGCGTGAGGCCGACCTTCCGCAGGCCGTGATGGCTGCGCTCTCCTTCAGCGGGGCGGCGTTGATCGAAGCGAAGGTCGAGGGTCGAGAGGTGGCGGCGGCGCTCGCCGGCACGGATCTCGAGCCACTGCCGATCGTGGAGATCGTCCCGAAAGAGGGGATCTACGATTACGCCGCACGCTATACCGCAGGCGCGACGGAGTACTTCTGCCCGGCACGGCTCTCGCAGGGCGCCTCGGCCGCCGTCGCCGAGGTCGCCGCGAGTGCGGCCAAGGCGCTCCGCCTCCGCGATCTCACCAGGGTCGACGTCATCGTCGATGAGAACGATCGACCGTGGGTACTCGAGGTCAACGTTTCACCCGGCATGACGGAGACGTCGTTGGTGCCGATGGCCGCGCAGGCCAACGGCCTGACCCTCGGGGACTTGTGTGATATCGTCCTACGGTCGGCCGCCGCTCGGATCTAGTCGGGGGCGAGGCCAGGCCCGGACCCGATGATCTCGGACACGATGCGCTCCAAGTCATCCGGCGACCCGAACTCGATAACTACCTTCCCGCGCCTGGCGCCCATCTGGATCGACACCCGCGTCGCGAGCTGCTCCGAGAGGATCTCCTCAACCTCGGCGAGGTTGGCATCCGCTTTAGCCGTGAGGGACTCGGCGACGCGTCGCTTGTCTTCGGTCGCTTGAGGAACCTCGAGGAAGCGTCGAACGACGTCCTCGGTCTGGCGGACCGAAAGGTCCTCGGCGGCGATCCGCGTGGCGAGCGACGTCATCGCCTCCTTGTCTCCCAGCGAGAGCACCGCGCGAGCATGACCAGCCGTGATCTTGTCGTCGGCCAGGAGCTGCTGAACGTCTAATGGAAGCGCGAGGAGTCGGATCGTGTTCGCGATGTGTGACCGCGACACACCGACCCTCTCCGCCAGCTCCTCCTGCTTGAGCCCGAGCTCCCCGAGAAGCGCTTTGAACGCCTCGGCCTGCTCGATCGGGTTCAGATCCTCGCGGTGGATGTTCTCGATCAGCGCCTCTCGGAGGAGGTCGGCATCTTCCGAGTCCCGAAGGACGATCGGGACGCTTGCGAGCCCCGCTGCCTTTGCGGCCCGGAGGCGTCGCTCTCCCGCGATGAGCTCGTACCGTCCGTCTCCCGCTCGGCGGACGACGAGCGGCTGCAGGATCCCGACCTCTCGGATCGATGCCGCCAGTGTCGCGATGGTCTCGTCGTCGAAGCGTGTACGGGGCTGCTTCGGATTCGGCGCGACGGCGTTGACCGGCACTTCCATCAGTCCCGCCGCCGGCTCACCTGCCTCTGGCGCACCCGGGATCAGCGCCGACAACCCTCGACCGAGCCCCCCTCGCTTCGACATCACTGGCCTCCCTTGCGGAACAACCGCCATCGACGCTTCGGCGCGTCCTCATCCTGCAACGTCTCTCCGATATCGCTCGCGCGATCCACGGGCGGCCGGGCGCCCTGGGGCACCTGAACCAAGGGCTCGCGCGCGGCCTCGATATCGATCTCGGCGTCCTCGCCGATAACCACGACCCGTCGTTCGGGGAGCCGACCGGGTGCAAGCACCTCTCGCGGCGGCCGAACCCGCGGCTCCGCGGCGGCTTCCATCTCCTCGGTCCATCCGACCTCACCCGGTCCCTTCGCTTGGAGGTCGGGTTCGCCGAGATCGGGCGCCGGCGGAGCCGGAAGGGGATCGGGCCCTTCATGCGCTGGGACGGAAGCCATCTCCGGCTCAGGCTTTAGGTCTGGCTCGGGAGCAGGTTCCCGCTCGGGAGCAGGTTCCCGCTCGGGAGCAGGTTCCGGCTCGGGAGCAGGCTCCGGCTCGGCATCCGCTTCCACCTGGGGAGATGGCGCGCTGTCGGGCTCCGCGTCGGGCTCTGGGTCCGACTGCGTCATCTCAGGAAGCTCGTCGGCCGGCGACCCCGAGGGATCGCTGGACGGGGCCTGAACCACGACCGACGGGAGGTCGTCGAAGACGGGCATCGGGCTGTCCGGGCGCGGTCGAGCCGCGACCTCGCGGGCCAGCTGCCGATACGACTCGGCCCCCTTCGACCGGGGGTCGTAGACGGTGATCGGCTGGCCGAAGCCCGGCGCCTCGGAAAGGCGGACCGTGCGCGGGATGACGACGTCGTACACGACCTCCCCGAAGAAGCGGCGAACCTCCTCCACCACTTGTTCCGACAACTTGGTCCTTGGATCGAACATCGTCATCACGATGCCCGTGAGTCTGAGCTCCGGGTTGATGTTCTGCTGGACCAGGTTAACGTTCCGAAGGAGCTGTCCCAGTCCCTCCAGCGCGTAGTACTCGCACTGGATCGGGACGATCAGCTCTTCCGCAGCCGTCAGGGCATTGATCGTCAGGAGACCGAGGGAAGGCGGACAATCGAGGAAGATGAAGTCGTAGCGGCCCTCCCCCACGGGGGCGAGCGCCTTCTTGAGGCGTGTCTCCCGAGAGAACTGGCTCACCAGCTCGATCTCCGCCCCGGCAAGATCGATGGTCGAGGGGACTGCGTCGAGATGCTTCACCGCCGTCGGCACGATGGCGCTTTCGACGGGCGCCTCTGACAAGACGACGTCATACACCGTGACGCTGCGCGCCTCGTGACGTATCCCCATCCCGGTCGACGCGTTGCCCTGCGGATCCAGATCGACGACCAGGATCCGGTAGCCGAGCTCGGCGAGAGCCGCTCCCAGGCTGACGGCGGTGGTTGATTTGCCAACGCCACCCTTCTGGTTCGCGATGGCGACGATCCGCGCCGCGCCCGGCTCCGCGGGGGGGTCGGGAGCTTGCATCTTCCCTCCACGGTTCTTGTTCAGGGCAGGGCCGTGGGTGCCCTTGTCAGAACGAGGGGACGATGAAGTGGCGCCGGGAGAAGGCTTGCTCACTGCCGGGCCATGATAACGATAGGCCCGGCATCCGCAAGGCTGGGAGCGGCAGAAACCGAGATGCGTGCTCCTTCAGGTGTTCCTGAGGCGACGTCGAAGCTCCGGCCGGCCCAGAACAGGAGCTTCCCAGTTGGCGACAGCAGCGGCTCGGCGACCGCCCACGCGCGGGCGGGCTCGGCGAACGCCCGGGACACGCACACGTCGAACGGACCGGTCAGGTCCTCGACCTTCCCGCCGAAGACCGTCACGTTGGTGAGCCGGAGGCTATCCGCCGCCAGTTCGATGAAGGCAACGCGCCGGCGGCGAAGCTCCGCCATGCAGAACCTGAGGTCGGGTCGTGCGATCGCGAGGGGGATCCCCGGCAGGCCCGCCCCGGAGCCGAGATCAGCGACCTGCCCGGGCGGAGGCCCGAGGAGAGGCGCCGCGCGGACCGCATCGAGGATGTGGCGTTCGCGGAGCAGATCCCGGTCCGCGCGTCCGACCATCCCGAGGGGGAGCGCCTTCTCAAGGAGGAGCCGCTCATAGCTCTCCAATCGCTCGGCGGCCGCGGCATCGATCTCCAGGTCGAGCAAGTCGTTCCACCGACCCCAAGCCTCATGTTTCACGTGAAACATCCTCCACAGTCTGGAGGGGGAGGGTTCCCTCAATCGATGGGGCTCACGACGACGAACCTGTTCGGATCCTCACCTCGGGAGCCGCTCTCTACGCCTTCGATCCCCGCCACGGCGTCGTGAACGATCTTGCGTTCAAGGGCGTCCATGGGCTCGAGTTCCTGCTCTTGACCCGTGTCCAGCGCCCGCTCTGCCGCCTCGCGCGCTCGCTCTTCAAGTCGGGACGCCCGTCGCTTCCGGTAGTCCTCGACATCGACAAGGACCCGGATCCGCTCGTCGAGCCTGCGCCCGACGACGTTGCGCGCGAGCTCCTGGATCGCATCGAGCGTCTGACCGTGCTTCCCGATCAACAGCGCCAGGTCTTCTGGCGGACCTTCGAGGATGTCGACGTAGAACCGGTCACCCTGTTGAGCCGGCTCCGCGATCGCGTCGATATCCATCTGGCCGAGGAGCTCCTCGACGAAGTCCGCAACCGCGTCAGCCTGCTCCTCGAGATCAACGTCGTCTGGCGCGTCGCTGTTCATGCCTCATCCTCCGGTTGCTCAGGTTTGGGGTTGCGCCCCAGCTGGTTCCCCGGCGCGGCGCCCTTCCTGCGGCGGCCAGCGTCGCTCGCGGGTGGTTTCGCACTACTTGCTGCCCCGCCGCCCGTCGGCTTCTTCGGGCCGGGGTTCGGCCGCTTCTTCCTTTGGGGCGCCGAGCCGTCTCCTTTGGGCTTCGGCTTCGGCGTCTGACCCCTCTGGTTCTGCACGGCCTGTGCTCGCTCCGTCATCCAGCTCATCACACCGCGCTTCGGCGTAGGGTTCGCCGCCTTCTGGTTCTGCTCGGCCATGCGGCGCTCCAGCGCTTCGGGACCGATATGCCCAGCGTGCAGGAGATAGGTCTGTTGCGCGACCTGCAGACCGTTCGAGACGGTCCAATAGAGGACCAGACCGGCGGGGAACTGGAGCCCGAAGAACGCGAACATGAGCGGCATCACTCGGGTTATCGCCTGCTGTTGGGACGACTGGGAGTCCTTCGGGCTGGCGCGCTGCATCTGCCATGTCTGGAAGAACGTGGATCCGACCATGATGGCGAGCAAGAGGATGTACGGGATCATGTCGGGGAAGCGCTGGTGCCCGCAGTCCAGAGTTCCCCGCGTTTGGGCAAGGAACGGCAGGGCGGTGCCATCCTTCCCGAGGATCGGCGCCGGCGTGGGGCTCGTCGTGTTGCCGGATCCCGGCAGTTGTTTGACCTGCCCGTCGGCCGGATCTTTGTACTTGATCTCGACCTGGGTCCCGGCGCCCACGAGGTTGCATTGCAGGTTCATGAACAGGAAGTCCGTGTTCTGGTGGGTCAGAACGTTCTGGAAGAGGGCGCTGTCCTCCGGCAGGTGGTTATTGGCCACGACGAAGGCGCCCTTGTGGAGCGGATCTTGGGACGGGGTCACGGTCGGCGGCCGGATGACCGCGTACATCGCGAAGAGGAAGGGCAGAGTGAGGAGCATCGGGAGGCAGCCGCCGAGCGGGTTCACCCCGGCCTCCTTGTACAGCTTCATCTGCTCTTCTTGCTGCTTCTGGCGGTTGTTCTTGTACTTCTTCTGAAGCTCCTTCAGCTTCGGCTGGAGCGCCTGCATGTGCTGCATGCTCTTGATCTGCTTGATCCCCAAGGGGAGCAAGAGGAGCCTGATCGCGAGCGTGAGGACGATGATCGCGATGCCGTAGTTCGGGACGATGTCGTAGATCCAGGCAAGAACCCAGCCCAGCGCGTTGAGGAGCCCTTGCCACAGGACATTGGCGACCAAGCCTTACACCCGCGCCTTCTGGTCGGATGCGCCGTGTGCGACATCGTCATACGGTTCACCCGTGGGGTCGCCATCAACGCGATCGACGCCGCCGCGGCCGAATGGACTGCAGCGCAGCACCCTCCACAACGCCATCCATGAGCCCTTGGCGGCGCCGTGCACCCTGATCGCGTCTTCCGCGTACCGGCTACAGCTCGGATAGAAGCGGCACTGGCCGCCCAGCCAGCCCGAAAGGCTGACGCGATACACCTTGATGCACGCGATGAGGATCATGCGGACCGGGGCTCCGGCGCCGTCCAGAACGCGTCGGACGGCGTTCATGGGTGCGTGATCTCCCCCCGAAGGAGCTGACTCATCTCGGCCACCAGGTCCTGTGTCTTGGCCCCCCGGATGGCCTCTCGGGCCACGAGGACGGCGTCGTGTCCGTTCCCGATCCTCGGAGCGACCTCCAACCACGCCGCTCGAAGGATGCGCCGAGCTCGGTTCCGCATGACCGCGTTGCCGACCTTGCGACCGGCGACGTAAGCCGCTGCCCCGGCCCCGGGCGCGAGAAACACTACCACTCGACTCCCGTGAACTGGCCGGCCCTCATCGAAGACGCGCCGCACGTCGCGCGATCGCACCTGAACCCCGTTCGCGCAGGTCAGACCGTGACCCGCGCGCGCCCTTTGCGGCGGCGAGCGGCCAGGATCGCGCGACCGGCTCGGGTCCGCATCCGGTGCCGGAAACCATGCACCTTCGCGCGGTGACGGTTGTTCGGCTGATACGTCCGCTTGCCTTTGGCCATCGGTGACCAATCCTCGCTCGATCGGGGACGGCTCGCGCCGGCCGAGCGGGCAGTATACGGGGCCTTCATCCTCGCTGGCCAAGGCTCTTGACAACAGAAAGAACGTCAAGACCCCCCGGCGCGCGTGCGGTGTGGAAAACCGCCGTGCTATCTTCCAGCCCGCCTTCCCCCCGGGGCGCGCGACCGGGCCGCGTCTCCGTTGTAGGAGGACCCCTCCGTTGGGTTTTCCACCGTTGTGGAAAGGTCCTGTGGAATAGGCATGGTGACGGCCTACCCGGAGCATGCGGCGCTCGAGGCGTGGTCAAGCGTGTTGGCGCGCGCGCGGGCAGAGCTCCCCGATACGACACTCGTGATGTGGTTCTCCGACGTGCGACCCGCCGGCCTCGTCGACGACGTCCTCACCCTCGCCGTTCCGAGCCCCCTCGTCCGTGAACGCTTGCAGCACAACCATCTCACGTTGATCGAAGAGGCGGTCGCGGCCTCGTACGGAGGTCCGGTGAAGATCGAGTTCGAGGTCGAAGAAGGGATCCGTCATCCGCTCGACGAGACGCCCGTCGCCGACGTCGAGCCCGCAGCGCCGGCTCGCACGCCGATCGGGGAACCGAGCGAGGCGGTCCGTCGGCGCGCCGCAGCGATCTCACTCGGAGCCCCCGGCTTGCCGTTCCCCAACTACACGTTCGAAGCGTTCGTGCCCGGGCCGAGCAACCGGTTCGCGCACGCGGCTGCGATGGCCGTCGCCGAAGCGCCGCCATCGACCGCGTACAACCCGCTGTTCATCTACGGCGGGGTCGGTCTGGGCAAGACGCACCTGTTGATCGCGGTCGGTCACCACATGTACCGCGTCAATCCGGGGATACGCGTGAAGTACGTGACGTCCGAGCGTTTCGTCACGGAGTTCATCAAGGCCGTGCGCGAACGCCAGGGCGACCAGTTCCGCCACCGCTACCGGGAGGTGGACGTCCTGCTCGTCGACGACATCCAGTTCCTCGCCAAGCGCGAGGAGACGCAGACCGAGTTCTTCCACACCTTCAACCATCTCCACGGCAGCGGGCGTCAGATCGCGATCGCTTCCGACCGACCGCCCCATGAGCTGTCCGGTCTCGAGGAGCGCCTCGTGAGCCGGTTCCGCTGGGGCCTTTGTGTCGACGTACAGCCCCCGGACCTGGAGACACGGATCGCCATCTTGCAGCTCAAGGCGGAGCGCGAGCGCCTGACGATCCCGCACGATGTGATCGAGTTCGTCGCGTCGAAGTTCGACCAGTCGGTCCGCGAGCTGGAAGGAGCATTGGTCAGGGTCGTCGCCTGGTCGGAGCTCACCGCGCAACCGATCGATCAGGAGCTGGCCGAGCGCGCCCTGCAGGATCTGATCCCGCAGACCGAGCACGAGATCCCCCCCCAGCTGATCATGGAGCAGACCGCCGAGTACTTCTCGCTGTCGACCGGAGACCTCGTATCGAAGTCCCGCTCACGCCCGCTCACCCAAGCCCGCCACATCGCGATGTACCTGATGCGCGAATGCACGGGTCTGTCGTTGGTGAAGATCGGCGAAATCTTCGGCGGCCGCGACCACACGACCGTCCTTCACGGGATCAAGAAGGTCGAGGATGAGATGCGGGAACGCGATGCCACGTTCCGCCAGGTGCAGGATCTCACCAGGATCGTCCGGGGACGCGTGCGAGGGACCTCCTGACGTGTGGACAAGGATGTGGATGATCCCGGGCTCGCCGGACGGCAGGCGCATGCCGCGGGCAGAGCGGCACGACTTATCCACCGGCCGTCCCCATTTCCGACATGGCCATTACGCTGCATAGATGACGGGGTTATCCACGGTTCCACCGGCCCTACCACTACAGACCTTATGAAGAACAGATACTGATACAGGGGGTGTGCACGGTGAAGTTCCGATGCGATCGAGATGCACTGTCCGAGGCCTTGCAAACGGTTCAGCGCGGCGTGTCGTCGCGGCCGGGGATCCCTGCCCTCACGGGGGTCCTGCTGGACGGTGTTGCAGAGGGACGGCTGACCATGACGACGACCGACCTCGAGGTCTCGGCCCGACTCACGATCGATGTCCAGGTGAGCGAGCCGGGGATCGCATTGATCCCTGCCCGGCTGCTAGCCGACACGGTGAAATCGCTTTCCGATGCGCCCGTGGACGTGGAGACGGACCAGTCGCAGGCGCGGATCAGGTGCGCGGCCTACGAGGGAGCACTCCGGCTGCTCCCCGCCGAAGACTTCCCGGGACTGCAGGAGCCGGGCGGCACCCGGGTCGAAGCCGATGCCGGCGCCTTCGCGGAGGCCGTGTCGCAGGTCGCGCGGGCCGCCAGCCGTGATGAGGCCAGACCGGTCCTCACGGGCGTCCTGGTCGAGGTGAGTCGTGAGGGTTGCGTGCTGGTGGCGACCGACTCGTATCGGCTCGCGGTTCGCGATCTGGTCGCCAGCGCGGACGGGGAGGCGAAGGCGATCGTTCCGGAGCGTGCCTTCTCCGAGGCCGGGCGCGCGGCCTCGGGAGACGAGAAGGGCAAGGTCGAGATCCTCGTCGATGACGCGCAAGTGTCGTTCCGCGCCGGAGGGCTAACGCTGACATCACGGTTGATCGAAGGTGAGTTCCCGAACTACCGCCAGCTCCTCCCGGACACGCACGAGAGCAGGCTGACGGTGTCGCGGCAGCAGCTGTTGGATGCCGTGCGCCGGGTCGGGCTCCTCGCTCGCGACACCACACCGGTCCGCCTCGAGTTCAACGCGCTCGGCGTCAAGCTCTCGTCCAGTTCTCCGGACCTCGGACAGGCCCTGGAAACGGTCGAAGCTCGTTACGAGGGAGACGATCTGACGGTGGCATTCAACCCGCAATACTTGATCGATGGACTGACCGCCGCGGTCGGTGAGTCCGTCCGTCTGGACGTGCGGGACGGGCTGAAGCCCGGCGTGGTGCACGGGGAGAGCGACGGGTTCACCTACCTCGTCATGCCGGTGCGGCTCCCCGCCGCCGTGGTGTAGCTCGCTGCGATCCGGGTCCCGCCATGCGCCTGTCATGGGTGGAGTTGCGGGACTACCGCAATCACGTGCATACGCGGGTGGAGCTCGGACACGACGGGATCATCGTGGTGGCGGGACCCAACGGTGAAGGCAAGACCAATCTGTTGGAGGCGATGCACTTCTTGTATTCGCTCGGGAGCCCGCGCGTGAGCGCGAGCGAGCCGCTCGTCCGACACGGCGCGGACGCCGCGTACGTCCGGGGTGAGTTCGAGACGCGCGATGGTCGCGTGCTCGTCGAGGTCGAGATCCGGCGGAAAGGTGCCAACCGGGTTCAGGTCGACCGGTCGACGGTCCGGCGACGGCGGGACCTCCGCCGGGCCGTCCGTGTGGTGTTGTTCGGACCGTTCGATCTTCCGATCGTCACCGGCGATCCGGCTCGGCGGCGCGGATTCATGGACGAGGTCGTCGTGCTGCTCCAACCGGCGCGCGACACGCTGACCAGCTCGTACGAGCGGGTGCTCCGACAGCGCAATCGTCTCTTGAAGGAGCACGAAGGCCGAGGCGCGCCTCCGGAGCTCGAGGCGTGGGACGAGCAGTTGATCCAAACGGGGACGGCGGCGATCCGAGCGCGCGCCGAGTCCGTGGATGCGATAGCCCCACAAGCGTCGCAAGCCTTCTCGGCGGTTTCGGGCTATGACTTGGTGGTCCGGTACGCGCCGAACGTCCCGGCCACCGACGTGGAGGCGGGGTTCCGGCAGCGGCTTGAGGAGCGACGGTCGGACGAGCTTCAGCGCCGGACCTCGCTCGTCGGACCGCACCGGGACGACCTGGAGCTCGCCGTGCGCGACCTGGGCGCCCGGAGCTTCGCGTCCCACGGGGAGACCTGGGTCGCGGCGCTCGCCGTCCGCCTCGGCCTCGCGACGGCCGTCGAGGCCGCGATCGGCGAGCCGCCGGTCCTGCTCGTGGACGACCCGTACAGCGCGCTCGATCCGACGCGCCGCGACCGGATCGCGGCGATCCTCGCCGAACGACCGGGTCAGGTCGTGATCAGCGTGGCCGACGAAGCCGACGTGCCCGCGCAGGCGACGGCGATCTTGGACGTGCGCGCCGGCACCGTCATCGCGCGACACGAGGCCGCGTGATGCCGCACTCGAAGGGGTTCGGACGACGCGCCGATCGGCGTACCGGGGATCCGGTGCCGATCGGCGACGTCGTCGACGCATTGATGCGCGAAGACGTCTTCAGTCGCGGGATGCCGATCGCGACCCTCGCCAGGCGGTGGCCCGAGCTGGTAGGGGAGCGGCTCGCACGAGCGACGCAGCCGGCGTCTTTGGAGGGTGGGATCCTCGTCGTCCGAGCGTCCGACGGCCCCTGGGGAGCGCAGGCGAAATACCTCTCGGAACAGATCCGCGAGCGGGCCGATTCGGCGCTCGGAACGGGGTCGGTGAAGGCCGTCCGGATCGTGGTCGGCTCGGCGTCCCGAGAAGGGAGAAACCGCAGGTCACAGGACTGATTTCGGCTCCCGAGATACGGTCAAACGTCCCCCTCGTCCGGTAAGATAGAGGCGTTCGTGCGACACCCCGCCGCACGCCCCCCGCA
>JALYLP010000196.1 GCA_030774195.1 Actinomycetota bacterium
GTGCGGCAGCGCAGCCGGCGCGAGATCGAGCGTCGGTTGGAGCGGGCGGGGTTCGAGCCGGAGGAGATCCGGGGAGAGCTGGATCGGCTGCAGCAGGTCGGTCTGATCGACGACGAGGCGTTCGCGCGGACCGTGGTGGAGCACTCCTTCAGCGCCAGGAAGGAGGGGCGCCGCGTCGTGGCGGGCAGGCTCATGAGCGCCGGGATCGCTCGGGACACCGCGGAGGCCATCCTGGCCGAGGTGGTCGGGGGTGAGGAAGAGCGGGCAGACGCCCTGGCGGCGACGAAGGCGGCCAAGCTATCGACCCTCCCACCCGATGCTGCGTACCGGCGCCTCTACGGGATGCTCGCGCGTCGTGGCTACGCGCCCGACGTTGCTGGCAGGGCAGCCCGCAGAGCGCTTGCTGTGGAGGCGTTCGAGGACTGAGCCTTGCCTCCGTGGATGGTCGGCCGTATCGTGTGATGAACCGATAACCACACCGAGAGGCCACCGAACGGCTACCCGACGTACACCGAACGGCACGACATCGTGACCACGAGAACCCCAAGAGCCGACATCGTTCCCACGCGCGGAGGGCGCCCAGCCCGGTAGCGCCCGATCGGCCGGTTCTGCGTGCTCACGCACAGGCCGCCCAGGGTTCGGAGGAACCGCACGGCCCTCTCCCTGATACCAGGGAGCAACCATGACGGCCGTCATCGTCGGCCTCGTCGCCCTGATCGCGGGCGCCGCCGCCGGGTTCCTGATCCGCACCACCATGGCCAGATCGAGCGCAACCACGCTCGAGAGGCAGGCGCAGCAGAAGCTCGTCCAAGCCGACCAGAAGCTCGTCGCGTCGCAGGAGGACGCAGCCCAAACCCTCCGTAAGGCGATCGAGGACGCGAAGGTGAACGCGTCGCAGATCCGGCGGGACGCGGAGGAGGACGTCAAAGCACGCCGGGACGAGATCGCGCGACTGGAGCGCCGGATCTCCGAAACCGAGGACGAGCTTCGAGCCCGGACCCGCAAGCTGGACGAGCGGGTCCTCGAGCTCACCGAACGCGACGAGAAGCTGCAGGAGGTTCGCGCACGGCTCGAGAAGGCTGCCGAGCAGCATCGGATCCAGCTGGAACGCGTCGCCGGCATGACCTCGTCCGAGGCACGCGAACAGCTCCTCGCGGCCCTGATCGACGACGCGAAACGCGCGTCCATGTCGCAGGTCCGCGAGATCGAGCAGATCGCGCGCGAAGAAGGGGAGGAGCGCGCTCGGAAGATCGTGACCATCGCCATCCAGCGTGTCGCGTCCGAGCAGACGGCGGAGTCCACCGTCAGCGTGTTCACGCTTCCGAGCGAGGACATGAAGGGCCGGATCATCGGCCGTGAGGGTCGCAACATCCGAGCGTTCGAGGCGACGACCGGCGTGAACCTGATCATCGACGACACCCCTGAGGCCGTCGTCCTCAGCAGCTTCGATCCGGTCCGTCGGGAGGCTGCTCGTCTCTCGCTCGAGAAGCTCGTGCAAGACGGGCGGATCCACCCGGCACGGATCGAAGAGGTCCATGAGCGCTCCCTCGCCGAGATCGACGAGCGGATCCGCAGGGCCGGCGAGGACGCCGTGGCCGAGGTCGGGATCACGGACATCCACCCGGAGATGATCAAGCTCCTCGGACGGCTCCAATACCGCACGAGCTACGGCCAGAACGTGCTGAAGCATCTGGTGGAATCGGCCCACATCGCATCGGCGTTGTCCGCGGAGCTCGGGCTCGATCCCGCCATCGCCAAGCGTGGGGCGTTCCTGCACGACATCGGCAAGGCCGTCACCCACGAGGTCGAGGGGTCGCACGCGATCATCGGTGCCGAGATCGCCCGCCGCATGAAGGAAGATCCCGAGGTCGTCCATTGCATCGAGTCGCATCACGGCGAGGTGGAGCAACGCACGATCCACGCGGTGCTCGCCCAGATCGCCGACGGCATCAGCGGTGGCCGGCCGGGCGCGCGTCGCGAGTCGCTCGAGACCTACGTCAAGCGGCTGGAGCGCCTCGAGGAGATCTGCAGCTCGTTCCCGGGGGTCGAGAAGGTCTACGCGATGCAGGCGGGGCGCGAGGTCCGGGTCCTCGTGCAGCCCGAGTCGATCGACGACCTCGCCGCACAGGTGATCGCGCGCGACATCGCGAAGCAGGTGGAGGAAGAGCTCCAGTACCCGGGGCAGATCAAGATCACGGTGGTCCGCGAGATCCGCGCGACCGAGTACGCCAGGTAGCGGAGTAGCCTGAGGTCCGATGGAGCAGAAGTACCTGATCCGCACCTTCGGGTGCCAGATGAACGAGCACGATTCCGAGCGGATCGGCGGCCTGTTGCTGTCCGATGGGATGT
>JALYLP010000197.1 GCA_030774195.1 Actinomycetota bacterium
GCAGATGCGCAAGCAGAACCTCTCCTTCAAGCGACTGACCACCGAGGAGGCGCTCGAGCAGGTCGCCGCGGATCTGAAACAGCCCGACCTCGATGCCCTGTACGTCGCGGTCGGGGAAGGGCACGTGTCGCCGCAATCGGTGGTCGCTCGGTTATCGCGGCAGCTGAGTGGCAGCGCGGAGGAAGAAGTCACCGACGTCCCGCTCGCGCGACCCGTCCGCATCCGCCAACCCGACGTCGCGAAAGGCGTCATGGTCAAAGGGCTCGGCGACGTCTGGGTGCGGCTCGGTCGGTGCTGCACGCCGGTGCCGGGCGATCAGATCGTGGGGTTCGTGACGCGCGGTCAAGGGGTCTCGGTGCACCGTGCCGACTGCCCCAACGTGAAGACCCTCCGGCGGGAACCGGAGCGCATGATCGAGGTCTCGTGGGCGGAGGGGAAATCCACGTCGTTCGTCGTGGCGATCCAGGTCGAGGCGCTCGACCGCACCCGGCTCCTGTCGGACATCGCCACGATGCTCTCCGACCAACACGTCAACATCCTCTCGGCCAACTCGACGACCGGGCGAGACCGCATCACGAGGCTCCGGTTCAGCTTCGAGCTCGCGGACATCACGCACCTGTCCTCCTTGCTCGCGTCGGTCAAGCGTGTCGAGAGCGTGTACGACGCGTACCGCGTGGTCCCGAGCTAGATGCGCGTCCTCGTCCAGCGGGTGTCGCGCGCGACGGTCTCCGTCGATGGCGAGGTCATCTCGTCGATCGGTCTCGGCTACCTGCTCCTCGTGGGCGTCGGGCGCGGTGACGAGGCGACCCAGGTCGACCGGCTCGCCGACAAGGTCGTCGGCCTGAGGATCTTCCGCGACGCTGATGGCAAGACGAACCTGGCGATCGCGAACGTAGACGGCGAGGCCCTCGTGGTCTCCCAGTTCACGCTGTACGCCGATACCCGCAAGGGTCGGCGTCCCTCGTTCGTGTACGCGGCCGATCCCGAGGAGGCGGCCGAGCTCGTAGAGGCGTTCGCTGCAGCGCTGGAGGCACGTGGCCTGAAGGTGGCCCGGGGCGTCTTCGGCGCCGAGATGGAGGTGGAGCTTGTGAATGACGGGCCGTTCACGATGTGGCTCGAGGCGGAGACGTCGTGAGCGAGGACCGGCGGCGCGTCTCCTCGGGTTCCCCGTACGAAGACACGATCGGATTCAGCCGTGCGGTGCGGATCGGCGATCGGGTGGTCGTGTCCGGGACCGCGCCGATCATGCCCGACGGGAGCGTCGATCCCGACCCGGCGGCGCAGGCTCACCGCTGCTTCGAGATCGTCGCCCGGGCCCTCGCCGAGGCCGGCGCCTCGGTCCCCGACGTGGTGCGGACCAGGATCTACCTCGTCGACAGGGCGGACGCCGCCGCGATCGGGACCGTCCACGGGTCGGTCTTCGGGGACGTGCGCCCGGCGTCGACGATGATCGTCGTCGCCGGGCTCCTCGATCCGCGCTGGAAGGTGGAGGTGGAGGTCGAGGCCATCGTGCCGTGAGCGCGACCCGCTGCCGCGGGCCGCGCGAACCCCTCCGGTAGCATGGCCGCTTCATGTACCTCGACGTCTTCGATCGCAACCCGTACGGCACGGATTGCTGGCTCCTGGCGGCCGACGGTACGGATCAGGCGATCGTGGTCGACCCCGGGTTCGAACCGGAAGCGGTCCATGCGCTCCTTGCCGCCGCGGGCAAGACACCCGCCGCCGTGCTCCTCACGCACGCACATCTGGATCACGCGGGAACCGCGGGCGTCTTCGCCGGGGACCAGATCCCGGTGTTCTGCCACCCTGCGGACGCCCTCGCGTTCACGGATCCGGCGGCATGGCGACGCGATGGGTTCCCCAACCCGCTGGAACCCGTCAAGGACCTCCGTTCGTTCGCGGACGGCGACGTCATCCAGCTCGCGGGTGTCGACGTGGAGATCTGGCACACCCCCGGGCACACCCCGGGTCATTGCATCTTCCGCGTGGACGGGGATGTGCTGGTGTTCTCGGGCGATCTGGTCTTCGCGGGTTCCGTCGGACGGTCGGACTTCGCGAACTCGGATCCGGCACAGATGCGTCGGAGCCTCGAGCACTTCCTGACCCTCCCCGACGATCTGCGGGTCCTTCCCGGTCACGGTCCGGAGACGACCGTCGGGCGCGAGCGTGCGACCAACCCGTACCTGCAGGAGCTCGGCTGATGTCGTTCCAACCGCCCCGCGGGACGCAGGACGTCCTGCCCGACGACGCCGATCAGCTGCTGGCGCTGTACCACGCGTCGCACGCGGCGGCGCGTCTGTTCGGGTTCCGCTACCTGGAGACGCCGACCTTCGAGCACACGGAGCTGTACGTGCGCACGTCCGGGGACACGTCCGACGTCGTCACGAAGGAGATGTATACGTTCCAGGACAAGGGGGGACGATCGGTCACGCTCCGGCCCGAGAGCACCGCCGGGGTCGTGCGAGCGTACCTGGCACACGCCCATGACCTGCCGACGCCGTTCAAGACGTACTACGTCGGGCATCATTTCCGACTCGGCAGGCCGCAGGCCGGCCGGTTGCGCGAGTTCCGCCAGTTCGGGGTCGAGATCGTCGGCGTCGCGGGTCCCGAGGCCGACGTCGAGGTCCTGGCGCTGGGCGAGCGGTTCGCTCGGGAGCGCGGACTGCGTGCGTACGCTCTGCACCTGAACTCGATCGGAGATGCGCAGTGCCGCCCCGCGTACCGCGAGGAGCTGATTCGCTACTTCGATCCGTACCTCGATCAGCTGGACGAGGATTGCCGCGTGCGACTCGGGAAGAATCCGCTCCGCGTCTTCGATTGCAAGGTGGACAGCCGCAAGGACTTCGTCCTCGCCGCTCCGACGATCGCCGACCGGTTGTGCGAGCCCTGCACCGAGCACTTCGGTGCGGTGCGGTCCGGGCTCGAGGAGGCGGGCGTTCGATACGCACTGGATCCGCGGCTCGTCCGCGGCCTCGATTACTACACCCGGACGGCCTTCGAATGGATCTCGACGAACGAGGCCTCCGTGCAGGCGGCGACGTTCAATGCCGGTGGCCGGTACGACGGGCTGGCCGAGACCCTCGGCGGACCGGCGACCCCCGGCGTCGGTTTCGCGCTGGGTCTCGATCGTCTGCGACTGGCGATGGACCGCGAGGGCCTCCCGCGGGCGGCCGCGCGCGCGACCCGGTGCTTCGTGGTCGCCGTTGGGGAGGGCGATGCGC
>JALYLP010000198.1 GCA_030774195.1 Actinomycetota bacterium
AGTAGCGCTGAGTCCCGCGTCGCGCCCACGACGCTTAGATGCGGGCTCGCGACGGAGGGGCGGAGCCGGTCAAAAGGGACCTCTCTCCCGCGGAAGCCGGCTCCGCTTCCTCCACCAACCCGATGACCCGTGGGGCCGGTGGGGTCTGCACAAGCCTCGCCGGCTCCGCGCACTTTTGTGACCTCGCCGTTGCAATCGTTGAGTGATCTGCCCGGGGTGCGGATACGCCGTCGTGCCCGAAAACTCGGTGAGCGGCTTCTGTCCGCAATGCGACGCGAAGAGGGCCGCCGAGGCGTATGCGGCCTCGGAGTTCGATGCTATCGAGGCACGTCGCCGGTCGTGGAGGGATAGAACGAGGACTCCGAGCGGGACCGCCGAGGCGGTGCGGCTCCGTCAGCGCCGTCATCGCCTGCTGACATCGGTTACGCCACGAGAGCTCCCGCCACGGGACGCCGATCCGTTTGAGTTGGCACACCAAGCTCTAAATGCGACCGCAGCCCTTCACGCCGCTGTCCGGCATAACCCGAACCTCGTCGAGAAGGTCGACCTGGTCTCCGAGATCGTCCGCCAGCTCGCCACCGGCCCCCCGGACGGAGAGTGACACTGGGATGAACAGACATCGGAGGTGTGTTCACTATGTGAACGCATCTCTTCGTCCTAGGCGACACTTCTAGCCCGGTACCGAGATCGTCGATGCTCCCCTCGTCGTCGGAGATAGGTTCGGAATCCGAACCCATCTCGTCATGGTCTGTCGAAACCGGACCTGAATGACACGCCTGTAACCCCTATTCCGGGCGCATGGGAGGCCTCAGGAGCCGCGCACAGGATCGGCCTGGGCAGAGGGGCGCGGGGGAAGTTCAGGGCAGGCGTAGCTCGCCCAGCCGCACCGCCCGGTAGATCGCGCCAGCGCGAGTGTGGGCCCCCACGCGCACCATCGCCGCGGCGGCGAGAGTCCGTACGGTGGCCGTGCTGCGTCCTGTTCTCGCTGCGATCTCTTTGTCCTGGAAGCCGAGGGAGGACCACCAGAGGATCTCGAGCTGCGCCGGCGTGAGCTTTCGTCTCATCGGGGTGCCCCGTACGGCAACCTCATCCGTGCCCCCGGCCAACCTCGACGGCCAGAAGGAACCAGACGAGGTAGAGCCCCGCCAGCACGCCCAGCACGATCAGCCACCGTCTCACCGGTCCCCCGAGGGCCAGTTGCAGACACAAGGGTACCCCCGCATCCAGACCAGCGGGTAGGAGTGCGAGCACGCCGGCCCGACGCACAGCGAGAAGCTGCCCGTCGTCTCCCGGTAGTAGCAAAGGCGGTGGTCACACCACTCGTGGTACTTCTCGATCACCCCGTCCCAGGACCACAGGAGCAGCGGGTTCGTGTAGACCTCGAGGCGGGTGCGCGGGCGGTAGGTCCCGCGGGCGATGATCCTGCACGGGCACAGGACTGCCGTGCCCCAGCACAGCCGCAGCTTCTGCGTGAACTTCCACAGCGTCCACCCGAGCGCGTTCTTGCCCTTGGTCCAGTGGTCCTGGGTGTAGCAGCGCACGTCCGACGTCGTGGTGACCGCGCCCACCCCCGAGCCGCTGGAGACCGATGCCAGGGCCGACATGCTAGTCGTGGGCGCCGTCACGGCCCGCGCCGGCACGGGCATCCCCAGCGCGAGCGCGACGACGACCACCGTGACCCACGGACGACCTCGGCGGATCGTCTTACGGCCCCTCACGACTTCCCCCGGCGACGAAACGGCACGACGACGCCCGGAGTACCCGGCCCGCCCCCGAGCGGGGAGCCCTTGCGGTTGAGCTCCTGCCGGATGAGGTCGGCCAGCGGGGAGTTGGGATGGAACCGGATGACGTGCGGCGCGAACCCGTACGGCCCGTCGAGCGGAAAGACGATCCCGCACTCGGCACAGATGGTCAGGCAGTCGTCGGGCATCGGGACCCCTTCTCTCGGTCGGGCCGATTCTGGGGCAGATAACGGGCGGATTCCAGTCAGCCAATCGGGCGATTTCGGGGCATCCGTGGGCTACGT
>JALYLP010000199.1 GCA_030774195.1 Actinomycetota bacterium
ATCCTGGACCTGGCGCGGGCGGAGGGGATCACGCAGGTGGTGGTGGGAGCGAGCGACCGGTCGCGAGTCCGCGGGTTGCTCGGTGGCTCCGTCGTCCTCGACGTGATCCGCGGTTCCGGCCCGATCGACGTCCACGTCATCTCGCACGAGCCGACCCCGCAGCGCGTCCGCGTGAGGGGCCGTGTCGCGACCGGCCTCTCGAGCGACCGTCAGCTCATCGCGAGCGTTGCAGGAGCGATCGTCCTCGCCGGCCTGACCATCGCCGTCGCGGCGCTCGACCGGCAGATGGCGCTGTCCACGATCATGCTCCTGTACCTGACCGTAGTCATCGGGATCGCGTTCGGTGGCGGTCTGCGACCGGCGATCCCGGCGGCCGTGGTCTCGGCCCTCCTGATCAACTGGTTCTTCACGCCCCCGGTGCACACGTGGAAGGTCGCCAACCCTGAGGACGTGGTGGCCCTGATCGTTTTCGTGGTCGTCGCGGCGAGCGTGAGCGTCCTGGTCGACCGCGAGGCGAGGCAACGGGCGGAGGCGCAGCGGCGCGGCGCGGAGGCGGAGGCGCTCGCGCGTCTGACCGCGCGGGTGGCCGCCGAAGGCGATCCCCTTCCCGAGCTGGTCGAGCACGCGCGGACGACGTTCGGCCTCGATGCGGTCTCGGTACTCCGCCGGGAGGATGGTGATCACGACAGCGAGTGGATCCGGGAGGCAGCCGCGGGCACCGATGCACCCGACATCCCCGAAGAGGCTGGACAGGTCGTGCCGCTCGGCAGCGACACGGTCCTCGCGCTCCGTGGGAGCCCGCTCCCCGCCGATCGCTTGCAGCTCCTGTCGGCGTTCGCCGGGCAACTCGGACTGGCCGTCCGGGGCAGGGCGCTCGCGCAGGAGGCCGCGGCGGCCGCGGCACGCGCGGATGCGGACGCGCTTCGGACCGCCATCCTCGCTGCCGTGTCGCACGACCTGCGAACCCCGCTCGCATCGATCAAGGCGTCGGTGTCGAGCCTCCGCGACGACGAGGTCGCGTGGTCGCCGGAGGAGACGGCGTTGTTCCTGGGCACGATCGAGGACGAGACCGACCGGCTCACCGGTCTCGTCGCGAACCTGCTCGACATGAGCCGCCTGCAGGTCGGGGCCCTGAAGCTGGTGCGTGACGTCGTCGGCTTCGACGAGGTGGTGCCGAAGGCGCTCGCGAGCCTGCCGGACGGCGGGCGCGGGCTGGTGGTCGAGGTGCCGGAGACGCTCCCCCGGATCGACGTGGATCCCGGTCTGCTGGAGCGGGCGATCGCCAACATCGTGGCCAACGCGTCGGCGCTGGAGCCGCCCGACCGTCCGGTGCGGATCCATGGATCCGCCGCCGCCGGACGCGTGGAGCTCCGGGTGATCGACCGCGGGCCCGGCGTCGAACGGCAGGACCGCGAGCGGATGTTCCGGCCCTTCCAGCAGCTGGGCGACGGAACGAGCCGCGACGGGATCGGGCTCGGGCTCGCCGTCGCGAAGGGATTCGTCGAGGCGATGGACGGCGAGCTCTCGGTCGAGGACACGCCCGGTGGAGGGCTCACGATGGTGCTCGCCTTCCGAGCGGCGACGACATGACGAGGGTCCTCGTCGTCGACGATGAGCTCCAGATCCTCCGGGGGCTCCGGACCAACCTGGTCGCCAGGGGGTACGTCGTGGATACCGCGCCGGACGGTGAAGCGGCGCTCGATCTGGCTGCCCGCCATCGTCCCGACGTCGTCATCGTGGACCTCGGGCTGCCCGGGATCGACGGTGTCGAGGTGATCCGAGGCCTCCGGACGTGGACCGCCGTCCCGATCATCGTGCTGTCGGCGCGAGAGCAGGAGTCCGAGAAGGTCGACGCGCTCGATGCCGGCGCAGACGACTACGTCACCAAACCGTTCGGGATGGGTGAGCTGCTCGCCCGTGTGCGGGCGTCCGAGCGACGCGCGGTCACGCCCGACGACGAGGAAGCCGTTGTTCGCACGGCAGCATTCACGGTGGACCTCGCCGCGAAGAAGGTGGTCGGGATCGACGACGCTCCGATCCGGCTCACGCCAACGGAGTGGCACCTCGTCGAGATCCTCGTGCGCCATCCCGGCAAGCTGGTGAGTCAGCGCCAGCTCCTTCAGGAGGTCTGGGGCCCCCGATACGAGGAGGAGACGAACTATCTCCGCGTCTACATGGCGCAGATCCGGCGGAAGCTCGAGCCGGAGCCGGCACGGCCCAGATACTTCATCACCGAACCGGGGATGGGGTACCGGTTCGAACCGGGAGACTGAACGGCCCGGTCAGTCCCCGACGATCGCTTCGCGGAGCGTCAGCTCCGATTCGGGCGCCGCGAGGGCGACGAGCTCATCGCCCGCTGCGAGCACCGTTTCCGGCTGCGGGATCACGACGTGACCCTCACGGAGCACGGCGACGACCGTCGAATCCGGCGGCAGGCGCAGCTCGTAGAGCGCCTTGCCCGTCGCCGGAGACGCCGACGTGAGCTTGGTCTCGACGATCGAGGCGCGCCCGCCCTCGAGCCGGAGCAGCCGGACGAGGTCGCCCGTCGTGACGGCCTCTTCGACCATCGCCGTGAGCATGTGCGGCGGCGAGACCGCCTGATCCACGCCCCACTGCTCGTTGAACAGCCACTCGTTGCCGGGATGGTTCACCCGGGCGAGCACGCGCGGCACGGCGAACTCCTGCTTCGCCAGCAGGGACGTGACCAGATTGTCCTCGTCGTCGCCGGTGGCGGCGACGACGACGTCCGCGTCGGAGAGGTGGGCTTCCTCGAGGATGCGCGGCTCACACGCGTCGCCGAGCATGACCGTCACATCGGGGATCTCCTCGCGGAGCCGGTCGACGACCGAACGGTGCTGCTCGATCAGCGTCACGTCGTGTCCGCGCTCCACCAGGTCGGCCGACAGGTGCCGCCCGATCGCACCGCCCCCGGTCACCACGACCCGCATCAGTGATGCTCCGACGTGGGCTCGAGCTGCTGGTCGAGCATCTCCAGACCGTCCTTGACCATCATCACCACGAGGTAGTCGCCTGCCTGCAGGGTGCTGTCGGGTGTCGGGAGGAACCCCGTGCCGCCACGTGAGACCCCCGCGACCAGGATCTTGCCGTCGACGTTGAGGGTGTTGGCGGGCTTGCCGATCAGATGCGCGGGGACCGGAACCCGCACGCGGAGGATGTCGCCGCCGCCGAGGCTCTCGCGGATCTCCTCTCGGTCGTGCAGGAGCATCAGCTGGATCTGCTTGATCCCCCAGGTCGTGGTCGCCACCGTCGGGATGTTGAGCCGCCCGTAGATCTCGGCTCGCCGAGGATCGTAGATCCGGGCGATCACCTTGGGCACGTGGAAATGCTCGAGCGCTACACGGGCGGAGACGATGTTGGAGTTATCTCCGGAGGAAACCGCGATGAACGCGTCGGCATCCTTGATCCCGGCCTCCTCCAGCAGCTCTCGGTCGAAGCCCAGACCGATCATCTGGCGGGCGCCCTCGCCGGGCGGGTAGCGCCAGAACGCCTCGGGGTTCTTGTCGATGACGGTCACGTCGTGACCGCCTTCGAGCAGCGCGAGCGATAGCTCGGAGCCGACCCGCCCGCAACCCATGATCAGGACGCGCATCGAGGCAGAAGGGTACCGCCGAGCACGATCGATGACATGACCTGCCGCTTCGGGTCCAGGCGATCGTCGCGAACGACCCCAGAAATGTCTTGAGGCCGGCAGCTGGAGGGAGCTGCCGGCCCCGAAGACGGGCTCGGAGGAAAGTGGTGGGTGTTCCCATCCTGCCTGGCGAAGCGCCTAGGGGTGACGGCCACGCGACCCGCCCGACAGAGAACCTCTTTCCGATGATTAGGCTCCGGCATCCGCCGTGAGCGGGGCGTGAAGGATGCCGCGCGAGGCGTGAAGATGTTGTGAACGGCCCTCAGGCGTGAACCGGCATCGTGCGG
>JALYLP010000200.1 GCA_030774195.1 Actinomycetota bacterium
ACCACGCCGCCAGTGATGACCATCACGAGCGGGCGACGGAGCGGCTCGGTCACGACGTCCACCACCGCGACCTTCACGTTCACGAAGGACGAGCTCGGGACGTTCTGGTGTTCGCTGGACGGGGTGCTCGCCACCACGTGCACCTCGCCGGCGACCTATACGGGTCTCTCCCTCGGGTCGCACACGTTCTCCGTGTATGCGCGGGATCGTGCGGGCAACGTCTCGGGCTCCGTCTCCAGGTCGTGGACGGTCGTCGCCCCGTAGCGGCCGGCGACCTGCCTCATGACACACGGTCACTTGAACTGCGCGTCAACCCCTCCTTCGGGGAGCGAAGCACGGTTGATCCTGCGCGCGTGTTCGTCGGGAACAGCTGCAGAACCGATGCGGTCTCAACGCTTTGGCGGACGCGGCGGCACCAACGACCGGATGCCCGGGAGGTGATCAGTCGCGGTCGGCCCAGCCGATCCACCGATCCGGGCGGAGCACGAGGGTGATCGACTCCGCGTACCCTTCGTCGTCCGCTGCGGCCGACTCGAGCCCGTACCGACGATCGAGCGCATCGAGGTCCTGCTGCGCGATCCCGTCCTCGATCCGCGTCGGCCCCTCGACGGTGACGTAACAGCGCTCGGCGTCGACGGTGGCGACGACGCAGAGCGTCGCGCGGCCCGTCCTGAGAACGTTCCCTTCTTTCACCGATCCGCGCTCGGCGACGATCCGAATCTCTCCTTCGACGACGACGAAGTGCACCGGCACGGAATGCACCCATCCTCCGGACGCCACCGTCGAGAACACGGCCGGGAGTGCTAGGTCAAGGAGCGCGCGGAGTTCCTCGGAGGCGAGGCGCCGTCCGAGGATGGGGTCGGGCGTGTCGGGGTCGGATGCGGCGGGTGAGGTCACGGGGGGAGTGTAGAGGTGCATCTCGAGTCGCGGGCTCCGGGCGGTTCGGTCGGACGATGGAAATCACCGCGAGGAGCCGACGATCGCTCATGGCTCCACGCTACGTCCGGATCCGGGATGCACGCGATGAACACGGATGGGTCCTTGGACGCCCTTCAGCTGCACCGATCGGGACTCGGTCGCGAACGCAGCCAGGAGCTCCTCGGCTCCCGGGATCGACAGCATCTCATCGGTGAGGTAGATCTCGTTGGCCTCCGACAGCGCCTGCACGCGCGCTGCGATATTGACTGCCTGGCCGAAGTAGTCCAGGCGACCGTTCAACGTCACGGCCAGGCACGTGCCGACATGGACACCGACCTTCAGGCCGATCAGGTCATCGCCGGACTCCGCGTTGAAGCGCGCGATCTGCGCGTGCATGTCCAATGCAGCTCTCAGCGCATCGAGCGGGTCGTGGAAGCTCGCCATGACGGCGTCGCCGATCGTCTTCACGAGCGCTCCCGAGTTCCGGGAGATGGAGTCGCTCAGGTGCCCGAAGTGCAGGCGGACGAGGTCGAACGCCTTCATGTCGCCGATGCGGTCGTAGAGTGCGGTCGAGCCCTGGATATCGGTGAAGAGCAGGGCGAGGCGCTTCACCGCGAGGCCCTCCGCCGCGACGATCGTCTCCGACTCGAACAGATCGAGAAACGTCTGGTTCGAGAGCAGTTTCGCACCGGACAGGAACGGCTGCATCGACCACTCGTAGTCGCCCGGGAGGTTGACCACCAGCAGGGCGAATCGCTCCTCGGCCGCGTTGGTGAACTCGACGCGCACCGGTCCAGCGGCGATCTCCTCCTCGTACCCCGGGGATCGCGTGCCTGTGTAGTCGAAGGCGAAACGCTTGCTCTCGTCGGTCCGATCGTCGCTCACGATCAGCACCGGTCCGCTCGTGAACCAGAGGTATCCGGGATCGGGAGTGGCCTCGAACGTGATGGTCTGGCCCGGTTCGAAGAAGGCGCAGAAGGCCGCATGGCGCCTCAGGTGCTCGCGCAACGGCGATCCGTCATCCACCACGCCGTTCGCCGTGAAGCGGTAAGAGAAGAAGTACTCCTCGGGGCTCAACGACCAGGGGTCGTGATATCGAGACTGTCTGATCTCCCTCGAGACGCTGAAGGTGATCTCGATGAAGTCACTGAGATCGGCTTGCCGATCAGTGCTGCAGATCTGGCAGAAGTAGTGTGCGGTGGCCGAGGTGAGCGACTGGAAGCTCTCGACGATGTCGCCGCAGCCAGGGCACACGTAGTGCCATTCCATCCGCAGCAGATCGACCTTACGTCCGTGCAGGAAGAGCTCCATCAGCGCCGCTTCTTCGCAGCCGTGGCGTTGCGCGAACGCGACGGGGTTGATACGCACCAGCTCTTCATCGCTCGCTGTTCGCACGAATGACTCGAGCAGGCCTCGCAGGTCACCCGAGTCGGGGAGGAGCCGATCGAGCTCCTCCAGCTTCGTCGCAAGCAGCCCCTCATCGACGTCCATCACGTGATCCTCGCCATCGCTCACGAGACGATACGAGGCTGACCGAACGGCGGAAAGAGGCTCTGAGAAGGGATGAACGGCTACGACGGTGCTCGGGGACTCGTCC
>JALYLP010000201.1 GCA_030774195.1 Actinomycetota bacterium
CCATCAACACGATGGAGTTCGCGGTCCGAGCGCTCCGAGGGAGGGCCGTGCCGTTCGTCGTCCCGGTCGCGACGGCAGCGCGCATCTTCGACGCGGACGGCGAAGTCCGCGAGCAGGCCGTCGCGCTTCAGCTCAAGACGCTGGGACAGGAGGTCGTTCGCGTCGCCGGGAAGTTTGCCTCCGACCTCTCGCTCCATCGCCCGACCGAATGCACGGAAGCCGCCGAGCGGGTCGCCGGGGCGACCGGCGGCTCGAGGGCGGGGTAGCTCGCCGCTACGCGCCGAGCTCCTTCACCCACTCCCGGAGCCGCGGGAGGTGTTCCGCGTAGTGCTCGGGGCCGGACTTGTTGATCCACCGATCCGCCTCGGGCGAAGGTTCGGGGAGTGTGCGCCAGGCACGCAGCATCTGGTTACGCGCCGCGGTCGCTTGCACTCGCACATCCGGGAATGCGACATCGTGCATCGACTCGTAGAACGTCTCGTTCGCGGCGTCGACGTCGATCTCCTCGGGCCGGTACGTGCCGAACCTGATCCGCTCCAAGACGACGCCCGCCTCGGCGAGCCAGCTCCCGATGTGGGCGACGAGATCCTTCGCGGTCCATCCCTCGGCGAAGTACCCGGGCTCCTCGACCTTGTCCGGCGGCATCGAGTCGACGAGGGCGTGCAGGTCCGTCCAGAGCCGCTCCTCCTCGGCCATCAGGTCGCGGTCTGAATGCTGCGACATGGGCCAAGTATGACGCGCGGCGCTGCTAGACGCCGGTCTCTGCGACGAGCCGGCCGCTCTTGATCGCAGCCAGCATCGTTCCGTGATCCCGCTCGTTCTGATCTGCGTAGGTGACAGCGAAGGTCGCCAACGCTCTTCCTAAGCGGTCCCCGTTGCCGACGTAGGATGCGATCGCGATCCGGTCTCCTGAGCGGGCATGGGCGCGCGCGAGCGCCCATCCGCACGCCTCCGCGTACGCAGGCATCCCCAGGGAAAGCGCCTCGAGGGGCACGGATCCCTTCATGTCACGCAATTGCCGCCAGTAGTAGTCGCGACCGTCGTCTCCCCGGATCCAACCGAGGAAGATATCGGTCGTCGCTTGCATGAGGCGCTGACCCGCAACGACGCGCTGCCCGTGGTTCCGATAGCGACTCTTCGGCAGCCGCCGTTCCAGGACCGACGCTTCCGCCTCCTTGATCTGCAGGAACAGGGGATCCTGGTCGTCTCGGCCCACGAGCAGCGCCACGAAACATCTCGTGCCGACGCTTCCGACACCCACCACCTTTCGAGCGACATCGACGAGCTCGTACCGCTCAAGGAGCTGACGCCGGTCGTCCTGAAGCGTCCGCCGGTACGCGAGGAACGTGCTGTTCACATCCTCCACCAGCTCGTTGACGTCGACCCGCATCAGCAGCGGCGGATCGTCAACGATCCGCGGTCGCCCGTCCACGAGCGTGGTGAGCTTGGCCAACGCATGAAGGTTGTCGCTGGTCTTCGCCTTGGCCGCTCCCCGTCGCGCCGCCTTCTTCCCCTTCGATGTTGCGATGAGATCGATGACATCGTCCGCCGTGACGTGCGAGTACCACGTACCGAGGTCCCCCTCGGCCGCGAATCGGCTCATGTGGGATGCATACGCCCGTACCGCTGTCGCGACGGCCTTACGCCCTTGTTCCTCCGAGAGGCCGATCTCACGGCCCGCGATCACGAAGCTCGCCGCGAGTCGCTCCAGATCCCACTCCCACGGGCCGGGCAGGGTTTCGTCGAAGTCGTTCAGATCGAAGACCAACGTCCGCTCCGGAGATGCGAACACGCCGAAGTTGGAGAGGTGCGCGTCGCCGCACAGCTGCGTCTTGATGCCACTGGTCGGCGTCGATCCCAGATCCTCGGTCATCACGATCGCCGCACCTCGGTAGAAGGAGAACGGCGATGCGACCATCCGGCCGTAGCGGATACGGGTGAGGTCGGAGAGACGGCTCTGGGCCTGCGACTCCAGCAGCGAGACGGGATCGGGCCGATCAAGTGTGGGTTCCCATCGAGCGTGGAGCCCTCGCGGCACCGCGGCGCGGGCGGCTCTCCCCCGGGCGACGCGCTCCTCGACCGAGAGCCGGCCTTCGCCGAGGATCGATCGTGGTTCGTTGGCGATCGTGGACATCGGTGCCTTCGGCCGGCTCGTCGTGGATGAAGCTCGCCGCGACCATTGTCTCGCACCCTGCCCCGCGGGCGCACATCGAATGTCCGCGGCTCAGCCCACGTCAGATGGGCCGGAGACCTGAGACCTGTTCGACGACGGAACCGATGAATCGGACGATGCGCCGAGCGTGCATCCGCTCGGGATCGAGGTCCGGGTTGTAGATGGTGATGTCCCACCCGAGAGGGTCGGCGCGCAGCGCCGTGGTGGCGACGGACGCGAGCGCTTCCCAGCCGAGACCTCCGGGCTGCGGGTA
Source organism: Actinomycetota bacterium (assembly GCA_030774195.1). GTDB lineage: Bacteria > Actinomycetota > UBA4738 > UBA4738 > HRBIN12 > AC-51. The sequence continues at coordinate 2,427 of JALYLP010000201.1, forward strand.
GTCGACGGCGGGCAGCGCTTCGGTTGAGAGGACATCGAGGTCCAGGTGGAACCACCACGGATCGGGGAGCGAAGCGCATGCGGAAGCCGCGGCGCCGGCGGGATCGGCGGCAAGGCGATCGCCGTCCACGATCGCGACGCGGTCACCGAGCGAGGAGACGCCCTCGGCACGCAGGAGCTCAGCGTCGCGTGGGCCGAGGATCTGAACGTCGGCTGCTTCGAGGGGAGTGATCAGGGCGGCGAGCTCCGGGGACCAAGACGCATCGGCCATCCCCAGCGCGAAGGCGAGCTCCATGTCTGCTGCCTCGCCCGTCGACGACTGCACGGGAAGGTAGGCATCCTCGTGTCCGTCGACGAACAGGAGACCGCGCGGGCCGCGCACCGCACCAGCAGCGAGACATCCCAGCAGCAGGGGGCAATCTCCGCCGATCACCAGCGGAAGGTGACCGTTATCCAGGATCGGCGCCACCGCCTCCCGGACGCGGGCCACGAGTACGCCGAGCCCCCGCGGATCGATGATATGGGTCGCAGCGTCGCGTTCCGGCGACGGGTTGGGCAGCCCGACGTCCCCGTAGTCGTGCACGTCGGCGTGCTGGCGGATGGCATCGACGAGTCCTTCCTCCCGCAGCGCCATCGGACTACGAGCGACCCCGTCGATCCTGCCCGCCGAGTTCGTCGGTACACCGATGAGCCCGATCGTTCGCATATCGACCCCAAGCTACCCGGTCCATTCCTCCTGGCACGCATCGTTACCAACATCGTCATCCGGAGATGTTCAGCGCACCACGCGATAGCTGATGTGCGTCGCGAACGGTGACTGCCGCACCCCGATGTGTTCGAGCGTCACATCCTCGTGGAAGCCCTCGAACAGGCGCTTGCCGGCGCCGAGGATCACCGGTGCGATCGAGATCGACAGCTCGTCGACGAGGCCGGATCGTAAGGACTGTCGGATCACGTCGGCACCGCCCATCACCGAAACGTCCTTGCCGTCGGCCGCCTCCCGGGCCAGCCTGACGGCCTCCTCGACACGGTTCACGAACACGAAGCCCTCGTCGGGCTGCTCCTCCGGCTGGTGGGTGACGATGAAGAACGGCACCCCGAACGGGTTGCTGCCGCCCCAATGATCGGCGGCTTCGTACGTTCCGCGACCACCGACCACTGCGCCGAGGCGCGCGAACGCCTCGTCGAGGAACTCCTTGTCGGCGCCGGTCGCCTCGCCCTTCGGCTCCGCGTCGTAGCTCCACGGACCCCCGAAGACCCAGTAGTGGAGGCGTTCTCCGCCTTCGCCGAGTCCCTTTCCGGGCACGTCACGCGGCCCGACGATGTACCCATCCACCGACGTCGTGATGCTCGCTGTCACCGTGGTCACCGGATCGCTCCTTCCCGATCGAGCTCCTTCGAGGGTAGGACGGATCGCGGGGCGGAGACTCATCGGGGAGGTTGCCAACGTCTTCCGCGCTGATCCCCTTGGCGGCATCGGAGGACGACCAATACGAAACGTGTCGCCGCTGGCTGGCGCCAGGGGCTAGTAGCTCACGGTCCCGTCGTTGGACCGGGATCGCGTCGCGCCCCTGGGATCGGTCGTCCCTGGACGGAACAGGGCCCCGTGTACGGCCCAACTCACGGCGAAAGCCGCTTGTACGCTGAACAGATGGAGAGTGCGGGGAATGGTGTCCGGCTAGCTGAGCTGGTGGCGGCGCTGTCGCTCGCGACGGACCTGGGGTTGGGTCAACCCCAGAAGCACATCATCCGCCAGACGCTAATCGCGTTGCGGATGGCAGAACTCGAGGGCTTGTCCGACGACGAGCGGGCCGCGATCTTCTACGTGTCGTTACTCGCGTGGGTCGGTTGCGGTGGCCGACGCGCATGAGATGGGCAAGTGGTTCGGCGACGACCGGACCGTGCGAGCCGATAGCTATCTGGTCGACATGACCGGTCTACCGATGATGCGCTTCATGCTCGGCCACGTTGGCAGCGGCAGTTCCCCGATCCGGCGGCTGACGATGATCGGCAAGTTCCTCGCCGGCGGCTCGAACGAGGTAAGGGCCTCGAT
>JALYLP010000202.1 GCA_030774195.1 Actinomycetota bacterium
GATACGCACCTGGTCCAGCCGGAGCAGCCTGCGCGTCACGAGGTCGATCAGCCTCCCGGGGGTGGCCACCACGATGTCGGCGTGCCGCGCGCGCTTCGCCTGCGGGCCGATGCCAACACCGCCGTAGACGGCCGCGATCTGGAGGCGTTTCACGTCGGCGATCACGCGGAACTCCTCCGTCACTTGGCTGGTGAGCTCGCGGGTCGGCGCCAGGATCAGCGCCGACGGGCTGCGACCGTTCGGGGTCAGCAACTCGACCATCGGCGCCGCGAACGCGAGCGTCTTCCCCGACCCCGTCCGCGAGCGCGCGAGGACGTCACGTCCGGCGAGGGCGTCCGGGATCACGAGGGTCTGGATCTGGAAGGGGCGTTCGGTTCCGCGCATCCGGAGGGCACGTGTCACCGGTTCAGAGACGCCGAGCTCGATGAACGTCGGAGAGGTGGTGCTTCCGAGCCCTTGTGGCTCGGTCATAGCTCGTTGCACGTGTGTTCCATCACTTCCTGGTGATCGGCGGTGCTCGGGCGCGTCGAGAGCCCGGCGGTAGACCGCGCAGGGAGCGCCCGGAACGGCGAAACGTGCGAGGGATCGCGAGACGTCGTCGCGGCGTGTCTCAGGTCGAGACCCGCAGGATGTGTCCCTCACAGCGTACCCGATATGGGAGGGCGCCGGGCGAGATCCTCATCGAGGATCGGACCTGTCGAGGTTCCAATGTCGGATCGCCGAGCACAGCCATCGCTCCTTGCCCGGTGCGAGCAGGAACGCGGTGATCGCACGCTGAGCGCCCTCGTCATCGGTGTACAGCAGCTCGACCACGAACATGCGAGGTGACCGAACGGCCTCGACGAGTGGGGCGTACTCCGGATCGTCGTGGTCACGGATCGCCCCCTGCCAGAAGCCGATGTCGCCCCCGGGCACATAGAGGTCGCGGATCTGCGGCCGGAACTCGTCGGGCTCGGCGTGCGCGTGCTGGGTATGGATGTCATGGAGCCCCAGGTGCCATCCGTGGATCACGCCGATCCCCGAACCCGAGTTCCGGAGCGACATCGCGAGGTAGATGTTGCCGTCGACGATCTCGACCGTGGCGCCGGCTCCCGGTAGCAGTGCCCAATGCTCGTCGCCCCACATGATCTTCTGCGCGACGTCCTCGAGCCGGGACGGCATCAGTAGCGGGCGGATCCCGATCTGCATCGAGTACTCGGCCAGACGAGCGGAGCGGTTCGCGGATCGCACGGACGCGAACGTCGCGATCGCAAGCACGAGGGTCCCGCCCGCCGTTGCCAGCGAGGCGATCGTGGTCCAGTCGGTCATCGCGCAGGACCCTACCGTCCCGTGAGCGAGAAGTGCATGTAGTCCTTGATCGTGTGCCAGTCGCCGCCCCAACCCCACCCGATCGCGGCGAACGATCGCACGACGACGTCGCCCGGATGGATCATCCCAGGCGTGCGACGCGTCCGATCCAGGTAGGGCTTCGCGGCACGACGCAGGACCTTCCCGTCGGGACCCACGTACGGGTTCTCCAAAGGGTTCACGTCGATCGCCCATCCGTAGGAATGCTGAGAGAGCGTCCCGGGATCGCCCGTCGCCGGCCGGCAGTTGAACGCGGCGCTCAGATCGCGGGTGTTGTACCAGTCCGATGGTCGCGGCGGCCGGTACCGCGGTGGCAGACCGATGCGGCGGATCGGGAACCGCGCTTCGAACAGTCGATGGAACACCCACAGGACGTCGTGGACCACCTGCTCGTTCACGACCAATGGGCCGCGGCGGGTCCCGCCCGTGAACGTCCAGTAGCTGACGCGCGCCACGCGCAGCTGATCGATCGGGACCGGGCAGCCGGGATGCCGATCGCGGCCGACGAGCGTCGCGCGCAGCGCCGGGCCGATCGGCGCGACCGACCCCTCGAACCGTGGGCTCGCCGGCGGATCCGATACGCGGAGGCGCTCGCCGCCGCGGACGACGACCGAGCCGCTCACGTGGTGACCGTTGACCGTGGCGCCACCGGCGGATGGGGTCGCGGAAACCGAGGTCAGGCCCGTCGCGACGCGGACGTGGATCAGGCCCGGTTCGGGGAACGGCTGTGGCTGCAGACCGCCGTAGTAGTACCCGAGGATCCGAGCCGCGGACCACCCCAGGCGGGCCTTCCCGTACGCCCCCCACTGCACCATGCCGACGCCGTGCCCCCATCCGCGCCCGGTCACGATGGCTCGGCCGCCCGCGTGCGAGGTCGAGT
>JALYLP010000203.1 GCA_030774195.1 Actinomycetota bacterium
CCGAGGCCTCGAGCAGAAATCAACTCGAGGCCTCGGTAGGGAAGATCCTGAGCTACCAGCGCCAGTGGGCGCCCCCTGCGAAGACCAGCGCGAGCAGGCTGGCCGACGCGACTGCGATCCGCTTGAACGTCTTCATGGCTCCCCCTCCTACCACCGAATGTGTGCGCCGCCCGCGAACGAGCGTGAGCAGCGACCCGATTGCCAAAGCCACCCGCTTGACCGACCGCATGATCCGCCTCCTTCTCCCGTGCCAGTGGGTTCAGCTTGCTCCCGGCGGGTAACGCGGCCGTAACGCGACCGTAATGGTCATCAGGCCCTGGCACGGGTTGTCCCGTCCGGATTAGGCTGGCCTGCCTGCGGATCGGGAGGAAGCGTGGGCAGATTGGCCTTCGGGGTGCTGGGACCCCTGCGGATCGAGCGCGACGGCCAAGAGATCGACCCGGGCGGCGCCAAGTTCAAGGCCGTCGCGGCTCTGCTGCTCCTCCACGAGGGTGAACTCGTGCTTACAGGCACCTTGATCGACGCGATTTGGGGCGAGGAGCCTCCCCCCACCGCCGACACGGCCCTGCGAGGCCACGTTTCGAGGCTGAGAAAGCTGCTCAAAGACGATTCGAGCGTCCGACTCGAGAGCCGCGGCGCGGGCTACACGATGAGCGTTGGCCCAGATCGCCTGGACCTTCGCCGGTTCGAGCGCCTCACCGAGGAGGGGCGTTCCGCCCTTGGCCGAGGCGACCACGCGCAGGCGGAGGACTCGCTGCGGGAGGCCTTGGCCCTGTGGCGCGCAGAGCCACTATCTGATCTCGATCTTCCGGTTCCTCCGACGGCGGAGCTTTCCGCCCTGGGCGAGATCAAGATGATGGCCTTCGAGGCCTTGATCGAGGCAGAACTTGCTCTCGGTCACCAGGGCGACGCCATCCCTCGGCTGGAGCAGCCCCTGAGAGACGACCCCTTGAACGAGCGGCTGCACGCGCTCGCGGCCTTGGCGTACTACCGCGCAGGACGTCAATCCGACGCGATGCAGGTACTGGAGAGGCTCCGCAAGAGTCTTTCTTCGGAGCTCGGGCTCGAGCCCGGTCCCGCGATCGAGCAGCTGGAACGTCGGATCTTGAACCACGATCCGAGCCTGGAGCCACCGAACAAGGACCACGACATCGAGGTGCGTGAGATCCGCAAGTTGGTGACGGCCGCAGTGGTCCACATCGAGGTGGTGGACCCTGATCCGGATCCCGAGCATGAGCGGCGCGCCGTCGCTCGGATCGTCGAACAGGCAAGGACTCTTGCGGCCGAAAGCGGCGGATCCGTCTACGAGGAACTCGGGGGACGGCTGGCGCTCGTGTTCGGCGTCCCTGAGCTTCACGAGGACGACGCAATCCGGGCGCTCCGATCTGCGTCGGATCTTAGCGAGGCAGCGCGTTCGTTGGCGACGGAGGGGCCCGGACTGGATGTTGACGTCCGCGTTGGGCTCGCTTCCGGTGCTGTCCTGGTCCAGCGCACGAATCGAGACGAGGTGCTGCTTTCGGCCGACCCGGTTCGTGTCGCCGACCAACTCTCGTCCTTGGCGCACGCCGGCGAGATCCTGCTCGCGCCATCGACGAAGCGGCTGGCCGGCGGCACGGCCCTGACCGATGACGCAGCACCGCTCATCATCGATGTCGGACCTTCTCCGGTCAGCGCGTTCCGCTTGGCGGCGGTCGGCGAGCGGAGGCAGCGTCGTCTGGATCGTCCGCTCGTCGGACGCGCCGAGGAGCTTGGGCTGCTCCGCCAGACCCTCGCCCGGGTCGCGAGGGAGAAGAGTTCGTCGCTGATGACGCTCATGGGAGCCGCGGGTGTTGGCAAGTCGCGGCTCGTCGCCGCTTCCGGCGCGTCGTCGCTACCGATGCCCGCGGCCGAGCGGACCATCTCGGCGACCGGCCAGTACGTGATCTCCCGGCCGTAGGAAAGGCACCGCCCCGCCAGGACCATCGCCTCATCACCAACCCCCGCTAGGAACTCGGCGACGAGCCGCGACTTGCCAACACCCCCGGCTCCGATGAGCGTTACCAGGGACGAGCTCTTCTCCCTCACGACTCGGGCAAGCGTCTGGCGCAGAAGCCCAAGCTCCTCGGCGCGTCCAACGAGCGGGCGGTCCAGACGACGCTGCCTGCGTTCGGCGACGGCGGCTAAGCGGAACGCGCTAACCGGGGAAGGACCGACATCGATGATGAGCGGTGCTGCGTCATCGGTCAGGGCCGTGCCGGCGGCCAGCCGCTTTGTCGATGGCGCGAGCAAGATCTCGCCGGGGTGCGCCAAGGACGAGAGGTGGTCGGCGACCCGAACCGGGTCGGCCGAGAGCAGCACCTCGTCTCGGTCCGTGCGCTGGACCAGGACATCACCGGAGGCGAGCCCAACGCGAACATCCAGCCCGGGCCCCTCCGTCGCCAACGAACGCGCTGTCTCGGCGAGATCCGATGCGGATCGGATCGCCCGGATCGCGTCGTCCTCGTGAAGCTCCGGGACGCCGAACACGAGCGCCAGCCGTCCCCCGAGTTCCTCGTAGACGGATCCGCCACTTTCGGCCGCAAGAGTCCTCGCCTGTTCGACGATCCGGGCGACGGCGCGCCGCTCAAGCTCGGGATCTGGATCGGGGTCTACCACCCGGACGTGGACCACCGCGGCCGTGACCAGCTTGCGGATCTCCCGCACCTCGATGTCACGGTCCTTGTTCGGTGGCTCCAGGCTCAGATCGTGGTTCAAGATCCGATGCTCCAACTGCTCGATCGCGGGACCGGGCTCGAGCCCGAG
>JALYLP010000204.1 GCA_030774195.1 Actinomycetota bacterium
ATCCAACGGTTGCTGTCCCGGATCCCGGAGGGGCCGGCGCTTTCCGTGTCCGTCACGACCAGGGCGCCCCGTGCCGGCGAGATCGAGGGCGTCCACTATCACTTCGTGACGGATCAGGAGTTCGACCGGATGATCGCCGATGGATCCCTCCTGGAGTGGGCCGAGATCGTCGGGCACCGCTCGGGAACGCCGCGCCGACCCGTCGAGGAGCTGCTCGCCGCGGGTCGGGACGTGATCTTGGAGATCGACGTGAAGGGCGCCGAGCAGGTGCGCGAGCGGGTGCCCGATGCCCTCCTGATCTTCCTGGAGCCACCGTCGCTCGATGTCCTCGAGCAGCGGCTCCGGGGTCGTGGGACCGAGACCGAGGCGATGATCGAGGACCGTCTGCGGCTGGCGGCCCGCGAGGTGGGGGAGGCATCGTGGTTCCACGCCGTCGTGGTGAACGACGACGCGGATCGCGCCGCGGACGAGGTCGCTGCTATCATCGAAACGTCCCGCACCGTCTGACCTGCCGAAAGAACGCGGACTGGAGCGTCCTGCCCATGATCGAACCGAAGATCGACGACCTGCTCGCCACCGTCGACTCCAAGTACACCTTGGTGATCCTGTCGGCCAAGCGCGCACGCGAGATCAACTCGTACTACAACCAGCTCGGTGAGGGGCGAGGCGAGTTCGTCCCGCCGCTCGTCGAGTCGGGCCTCCGCAACAAGCCGCTCTCGATCGCCCTCGAGGAGATCGCCGAGGGCAAGATCGACTACGAGCGCCCCGAGGAGATCATCGAAGGCGACTGACGTGTCGGAGCCATACGGTCGCCGGGTGTTGCTCGGTGTCACCGGTGGCATCGCGGCGTACAAGACCGCGCTCCTCGCGCGGCTGCTGTCCGAGGCCGGGATGGACGTGACCGCCGTTCTCACCGACTCGGCGACGCGGTTCATCGGAACGGATACCTTCTCGGCGTTGACGGGTCGGCCCGCCTACGTATCCCTCTGGGAGCGACCGGGCGAGGTTCTGCACGTCCGCCTCGCGCGTGAGACCGACGTCGCGGTCGTTGCGCCGTGCACGGCGAACACGATCGCGAAGCTCGCGCATGGGCTGGCCGACGATCTCCTCACGTCGACCCTCCTCGAGTACGACGGACCGCTGGTGCTCGCGCCGGCGATGCACTCGGGGATGTGGGGGGCGGTCGTCACGCAGACGAACGTCGCGACGCTCTCGTCGCGCGGCGTGCTGCTCGTCGGGCCGGTCGACGGTCCGCTCGCACACGGCGATGCCGGACCCGGGCGGATGAGCGAGCCCGCCGAGATCGCGGACGCCGTCTTCGCCGCCGTTCGGCCGCGTGATCTCGAGGGAGCGCGCGTGCTCGTCACGGCCGGGCCGACCCATGAACCGATCGACCCGGTTCGCTTCATCGGCAACCGCTCGAGCGGGAAGATGGGTGTCGCGATCGCACGTGAGGCAGCCGCTCGGGGCGCGGCCGTCACCTTGGTGCTCGGTCCTGCAACGATCGCCCCCCCACCCGGGGTGGACGTGATCCGCGTGCAGACCGCAGACGAGATGCGTTCGGCCGTGGTCGATCGGTTCGATTCGGCCGATGTGGTCGTGATGGCTGCTGCGGTCGCGGACTTCCGACCGAAGGCGCCGAACGAGTCGAAGATGAAGAAGGAGGCAGGCGTTCCCGACCTGATGCTCGAGCCGACCCCCGACATCCTCGCCGAGCTGGGGGAGCGAAGGCGGCCCGGTCAATTCCTCGTGGGCTTCGCGGCGGAGACCGATGACGTGGAGGACGCCGGTCGGGCGAAGCTACGGAGCAAGCATCTCGATGCGCTCGTCGCCAATGCCGTGGGCCGGGAGGGCACCGGGTTCGGGAGCGAGACGAACGAGGCGGCGATCGTGGTCGCCGACGGGCGGGACGTGCCGATGCGCACATGGTCGAAAGCGGAGCTCGCCTCGGCCGTTTGCGACCTCATCGCCCGATCGGATACCTGACGGGGACCAGACCCACCGGTAGACTCGGGCGACCATGAGCAAGGGCTATCTGTTCTCGTCCGAATCCGTGACCGAGGGACACCCCGACAAGCTCGCCGACCAGATCAGCGACGCCGTCTTGGACGCGATGCTTGCGAAGGACCCGAACAGCCGCGTCGCGTGCGAGACCCTGGTGACGACTGGGGTCGTCTTCGTCTCCGGCGAGATCACCACCGAGGGCTACGTCGACATCCCGTCGGTCGTTCGGAACACGGTGGTCGAGGTCGGCTATACGGATGCCCGGTTCGGGCTTGACGGTTACACCTGTGGCGTGATCACCGCGATACAGGAGCAGTCTCCCGACATCGCGATCGGGGTGGAGCATACGCTCGAGGAGCGCGAGGAGCATTCCCAGGACGCGCTCGACATGCTGGGCGCCGGCGACCAGGGGATGATGTTCGGGTACGCGTGTCGCGAGACCGACGAGCTGATGCCGTTGCCGATCGCCCTGGCGCATCGGCTCGCACGGCGTTTGTCCGATGTCCGCAAGGCGGGCGTCGTTCCGTACCTGCGGCCCGACGGCAAGAGTCAGGTCTCCGTGGAGTACGTGGACGGCAAGCCAAAGCGGGTCGACACGGTATTGATCAGCGCGCAACACCGGGAAGAGGTCGACGTCGAGACCCTGCTGCGGCCGGACGTCGAGGCGGAAGTGATCGATCCGGTGCTCCGCGAGTTCCCGGAGCTCACCACCGAAGGAGTGCGGGTCCTCGTCAATCCGACCGGGCGGTTCGAGGTCGGTGGGCCGAAGGCCGATACCGGCCTCACCGGCCGCAAGATCATCGTCGATTCCTACGGCGGCATGGCGCCACACGGCGGTGGTGCCTTCAGTGGGAAGGATCCCACGAAGGTCGACCGCTCCGGTGCGTATATGACCAGGTACGTCGCCAAGAACGTGGTGGCGGCCGGACTGGCGGACAAGTGCCTCTTGCAGGTGGCGTACGCGATCGGGACGGCGCACCCCGTATCGCTGATGGTCGATACCTCGGGCACGGAGCAGGTCGATCCCGTCAAGCTGCAGGCAGCCATCTGGGAGATCTTCGACTTCCGTCCGGCTGCGATCATCCACGACTTGGATCTTGCTCGTCCGATCTACCAGGAGACGGCGGCCTACGGGCATTTCGGGCGCAAGGAGTTCCCCTGGGAGGCCACGGATCGCGTCGACGCGCTCCGGAGCGCCCTCGGCGCCTGAGGCACTCTCGGGCCCGGTCGCGGTCTGCATCGACCGACCGGTCCTGTCGCTCGACCGGCCGTTCACGTACACGCTTCCGGCCGAGCTCAACGCAGGTGTCGGCTCGTACGTCCGTGTCCGGTTCCACGGCAAGCTGACGCGCGCGTGGATCCTGGGCCGCGCCGACGAGCTCCCCGGTCGGATGCTGCCGGTGATGCGGCTCGTCTCGCCGGTGCGGTTCTTCGACGAACCGATGCTCCGGCTCGCGAGGTGGATCAGCGAGCGATACGTGTCGCCGCTCGCGACGGTGCTCGGGGTGCTGTCGCCTCCGAGGGTAGCGAGCGAAGAGAACGACCTCGAGGAGACGAGCAACGGTCTCGAGGATCGACCGGAGGACCCGGAGGCGGAACCGGCGTTCCCGGCGACGCTCTCGGGATATCGGGGTGGGGCCGAGCTGCTCGAGGCGATCGGCAGGGCCTCGGGAGCGTTCATCGTGCGTCCGGCGCCCGAGGATGAGCAGGCTGCCGCCGTCCACGCCGTCGGCGCATGTCTCGCCCACGGGCGGTGCGCGATCGTGGTGGTCCCCGAGGCGGCACCGGTCCCCGCGACGGCGACGGCGCTCCGGGCGGCCTTCGGCGACCGGGTGTGCCTCTACCTCGGGGGCGACAAGCGGCAGCGGTATCGGGACTGGCTCGCGGTTCGTGGTGGCCGGTACGACGTCGTCGTCGGGACGCGTCCCTCGGTGCTCGCGCCCCTGCGTAACGTCGGGCTCGTCTACGTGTCCCGCGAGTCCCACGCCGCGCATCGAGAGGATCGCGCCCCCTACCATCACGTCCGTGACGTCGCGCTCCGGCGGACCCGCCTGTCGGCGGGGACATGCGTGCTGTCC
>JALYLP010000205.1 GCA_030774195.1 Actinomycetota bacterium
CGTTTCACGCGGGCGGCAGCGGCCTCGCGGCCGGTCCGTTGACGACCTCGCCGGTCGGCGAGAACCGCGACCCGTGACACGGGCAGTCGAAGGTGTGCTCCGCCGGGTTCCACGCGACCGTGCACCCCAGGTGCGTGCATCGGGCGGACAGCAGATGCTGCGCGCCGGTTCCGTCGACGGAGATCGCCAGCTTCTCGCCGCGACGTTCGATCACGCCGCCCTCACCCGGCCCCAATTCGGACGCGATCTGCATCACGGTCCGACACACGAGGACGTCGCGGTGGGTCCCCTCGACGACCTTCTCCGGAACCGAGCCGAGGAGGAACCCCTTCGCTCCCTGCAGTCCGCGGTTGCCGACGACGACGAGCTCCGCGTCGACGTCCTCGGCGGTCCCGACGATCAGCTGCGCGGGATCGCCCTCGAGCAGGCGGACCTCGGTCTCGATCCCTCGGCCGTAGACGTCGATCGTGTCCTCCATCACCAGCTTGCCGGTCTTCGGATGTCCGATGAACACGAGGGTCACGCTGGCGAGCACCTCACGCGCGAGGTCGAACCCCTTGCGGGCCGCTCGGTCCGCGGTCGCGCTCCCGTCGCTCGCGATCACGATCCGGCCGTACGGTGTATGCGGATCCCGCGACCCCCACGCGACGATCAACAGATCGCACGGCGCGTGGTGGGTGAGCCACCGAGAGAGGTCGGAGAGCGTCTGATCCTCGCCGCGGGCGACCACGATCAGCCCGGCATCCTGCGCTTCGGCGACGCCCACCAGGACATCGCCCGCGCGACCCGGGACCGCCTCCGCCTCCAGCCGGGCGCGCCGCATCCCGGCGGCCTCGGCGACGTCGAGGGCTTCCGCGAGCCGCTCCTCGGCGCCGACCGAGGACGCGCGATACCCGCTCGTCGCGATCAACTTCGCGGATGTCGCGCGCGCGATCGTCGCCGCGACCTCGCCCGCGCGCGTCGCGGCCGGTGAACCGTCGGTTCCGAAGACGATCCGACCCCACATGGTCCGCGGGAGCCTACCTGCTCACCTCGCTCACCGGCTCGAGCACGCAGTCTTCCGGGAGCTTGTCCGGCCGGAGCCGCTTGAAGACCGGCGCGCGCATCTTCTTCGTACCTTTCGTGAGCTCGGCGTACTCGATCTCGCAGACGACCTCGGGCTCGACGAACACGGCGCCTTTGACCCGGGGGAGCTCGGGGTCGTCGATCGGCGGGGTCGCCCGCACGAGCGGCCGGAGCTGCTCGAGGACCGTGGTGAGCATCTGGTCCGTGAAGCCACTCCCGGCTTGACCGATCCACCTGAGCGTCCCGCCGTCGTACGCGCCGACGAGCACCGCCCCGAACGTGTCGCTCCGACCGCGTTCACCCGGGGTGTACCCGAGGATCAGGCAGTCCTGGGTGTCGCGGAGCTTGATCTTGCGCCACGCGTCCGTCCGCCGACCCGGGACGTACGGGGAGCCGAGCCGCTTGGCTACGACGCCCTCGAGCCCCTGGGTCCGCGCGGCCGCGACCAGCGCCGTGCCCTCACCTTCGACCCAGGTCACGAGCTGGAACCGATCGTCCTGTTCCACGACGAGGCGCAGCAGTTCCCGGCGATCCTCGAGCTTCAGGCCGGTCGTGTCCCTGCCGTCCAACCACAGCAGGTCGAACACGACCAGCGCCACCGGGATCTGCGCGCGCATCCGGTCGATCTGGCGGGGGTTCGTCAGGTTCATCCGCTGTTGCAGCGTTTCGAACGAGTTCCGCCCGGTGGCGTCGAACGCAACGATCTCGCCGTCGATCACCGCGTTCACCTCGTCGACGAGCTCGTGCACCATGTGGATCTCCGGATACTGCGCCGTCATGTCGCGACCGGTGCGCGAACGAAGGACGGTCTCGCCCGTCGTCATCTCGGCGAGGCACCGGATCCCGTCGAGCTTGGGCTCGAACCACCACGCCGGATCGTCGAAGGGATGTCCGCCGCCCTCCGCCAGCATCGGGGCGAACCGAGGGGGCGAAGCGATCAACGGCGCGGTCTGGTTGGAGGCGAGGAACACGAGCCAGTCGGTGCGCGTCTTCACCAGGTGGTACTCGAGGCCCGGGTAGCGACGACCATGCAGCCGGAACGAGACCTTCGTGTCGGTCCACTCGATCGGCTCGTACCAACCGTCGTCGAAGATCCGAACCTCGCCGGCGCCGTAGTGACCTTCCGGGATCGTGCCTTGGAACGAGCCGTACTCGAGCGGGTGGACCTCGGTCTGGACCGCGAGCCGCTTCTCGCCCTTCGTGGTCGGCAGACCCTTCGGGACCGCCCACGAGGGCAACCCTCCGTCGCGTTCGAGCCGGACGTCGTAGTGCAGGCGGGTCGCGCGGTGCTTGTGGATCACGAACGAGTTGCCGGTCCCCGCCTCGTCGCCCGGCGCCGGCTCCGTCGTCCCCTCCGGCCCGAACGCGCGCCGGCGGACGTATTCGAAGAGCGCCGGGTCCTTGGACGC